>JAGQVF010000093.1 GCA_020438135.1 Bacteroidales bacterium
TCCGGTACTTTAAACCAAACGCGGCCCTTACTGAAAGCGGCGGCCATGTCCTTGTCGCCCATGCCCTGACCGAAAGCACCGATGGCACCCAGGATATTGGCATGAGAATCGGTAGTAAGTGCCGTGGATCCCGGCCAGGCAAGCCCTTCAGAGATCATCGAATGGGTGCCTATCCCGTTGTCGATATCAAACACTTTTATGCCATGTTTCCGGGCAAAACGACGAATGATGTGCTGGTTCATTGCATATTTCTGGTCCGAACCTGTAGGATTTGTATCGAAGGTGAAAAATGTTTTATTCACATCATCGATATCCAGGTTGTTGTCTTCGATGTGCTTCACCACATTGGCGCCGCCAAAATCGCGGGCAGCACGTGCATCGATCGAAATATCAACGATATCTCCCGGTTTAACGGTCTCGAATTTGGAGTGATTTGCGATAATTTTTTCTAAAATCGTCATTGTAAATCTCTTTAAGTTTTTTGTAAACGTATTATCTCATAGTCCTGAACCTGGAACCGTCAGAAAGAATTTTCATCTTTTTAAAACCGGCCCGCCAGAGGTATATAATAAAAGGTATAAATACGATGAGTAAATAAGGATGTTGTGACATCAGAATGAAATCGTACAAACCATGCAGGATGACAGGATAGATCAGCGCTTTGACAAAACTGAGTAATCTGTCGGTTTGCCTGAATTTTGCCTGTGCGAAAAAATAGCCCATGGTTACACCGAATAATGCATGCGCAGGAACAGCCGTAAAAGCCCGGGTGTAACCTGCCGATTCACCATAAGTGAAAACATACATGAAGTTCTCGACCAGCGCAAAACCGAGTGAAACAAACACTGCATAAACGATCCCGTCGAAACGTTCGTTGAATTCCCGGTTTTTCCAAATGAGGAGGTAAAGAGCTGTAAATTTGAAAAATTCTTCAACCAGCCCTGCTACGATAAATGCGATGTAAGCCACCTGGGCATACCCCCGGAAATGAATTCGATATCCTTCGATCCCCGAATTAACGATCATTACGGGAATAACTGTCAGCGCTCCGGCAAGCAACGTTTTTAATAAAAGGCCCATGGGCTCATGTTCGTACTTATCACGGATGTAAACATACACCAGGATGATGACTACCGGGGCCGATGACAGGAAAATCAGGTTCATTGCATTTTGTTTGTCAAACGATCAGTCGATCTTTAAAAGGTAAAAACGTCATAAAATCGGCGTGATGGACGATGTAAGCTTCCGTGGTTCGTTTCACCATGTTGCCTTCACCGGCATGGGCGGCAATGATATGACATACTTCAGCTGGAACACCGCATTCTTCTGCCAGTGAAACCCCACTGAACGGATGACGCAAATATTTGCCGTAGGTTCCCTGAACTGCTTTTCCGTTGTTGTCGAGCACATATTCAAGTAGTTTGCCTACATCGGCGAGGATGGCACCTGCGATTACGACGTCCATATCAGCGGTGAGTTCACCGTGATACATGTCGTTGATCTTTTGGGCTGCATCGCGGGCGATGTGCACCACCGACCGTTTATGGTCCATAAAAGTTACCTTGAGGTCAGGTCCACATAATAATGTAAACGGAATTCGGTTCAAATCCTCCGGTGTTAAAACACTGCGGTCGAGAGCGATCTCCCAGGTTTTTGCCGTTTTTTCACGGAGATCCGCGTTTTCGATCCATTCCAGTTCAGGCCACAGGGCCAACACATTTTTATTCATATTTTTGATTATTTATTTTTTTATTCCGTTTTGTTGACGCGTTGTTGTTGACGTTGTTATTGTCGATGTTGTTTTGTTTGATGTTGTTTTGTTTGATGTAGAGACGCCATGCATGGCGTCTCTACCACCACCGAGGCGTCTCTACCACCACCACCGAGGCGTACATAACCACCAAAACGGCGTCTCTGCCACCGACATTACAATTTGGCGATAACAGCATCGGCCATTTGTTGGGTTGATGCGGCACCTTTTTCAACAACATCCGGACGGCCCGGCATTTTCATCATGTCGTAGGTGCGTACCTGACCTTCTGAAACAACCTCAGCGACTGCTTTGCGGATTTTTGCTGCGATTTCATTTTCATTGATAAAATCGAGCATCATGCAAGCCGATTCGATCATAGCGATCGGGTTGACAATGCTGGTTTCGTAATCGGCATATTTGGGTGCGGAACCATGGGTAGGTTCGAAAACACCGATGCCGGTTTCGGGGTTGAACTGGGCACTGCAGGCAAATCCGAGGCCACCGATCAATCCGGCAAAACCATCCGAAACAATGTCGCCGAACATGTTACCGGCAACGATCACTCCATAATCTTCAGGGTTTTTGGTGAGCCACATCATTTGTGCATCGATGTTTGTATTCCAGAGCTGGATGTTGGGATAATCCTTTTTCTGGATTTCCTGTGCGAGTTTGTACATCATTCCCGAAGTTTCGCGGATTACATTTGGTTTTTCACAAACCGTTACCGATTTATATCCGTATTTTTTGGCGTGTTCGAAAGCGGCTCTCAGGATCCGTTCGGTGTATTTTTTTGTAAAGATCCGGGTTGAAACAGAAAGCTCTTCTTTGGGGCACCATTCAAAATTCTTTTTGAATTTGGGATGAGTCATCAGTGCATCGTATACCTGTTCGGAAGGATTGCTCCATTCGACACCACCATAAAGCCCTTCGGTATTCTGGCGGAAAATTACCACATCCACTTCAGGTTCTTCGATGGTATTGTTGGGCCCGCGCCGTATAAAGTTGAGCGGATTACCTTTGTAGGTGCGGCAGGGGCGCATACAGATGTCAAGGCCGAAATGCTGGCGAAGACCCACGATCGGGCTTGAATAAACCAGACCTTTGTCTTTTAATTCTTCCGAAAGTTCTGAAGTTGCAGCATCCTTCGGTTTTGATGTAATCGCGCCAAAAAGGCCAATTTTATGTTCCTCTATTAATTTAATAGTACGATCCGGTAACGGATTTCCTTCTTTGCACCAAAACTCCCAACCGATATCACCTTCTACGTAATCGGCTTCAAATCCTGCTGCATCGAGCACGCGGATGGTCTCTTCCAAAACAACTTTCCCGATGCCGTCTCCGGGCATCTTTACAATGGTTCTTTTTGACATAACATTCTCGTTTTTAGTGTTTTTTATATGTTGTTATCTGTATTTTAATAAAAGGCACCAAATTTACAATATTCGGCTAATCCGCATACATAATTCCAAAGAATTCAGGCTAATATAGATCGATTAAAAACAATTTTTCTTACCGTTTTTTTTCCGATCTTTATTTTTTTGCTCAAATCAGCGATTTTAAATGAACCGCCGGTATAAATCAGGTGTTAATAATTTTGGAAAAATGTTGTTGGATAAAAACAAAACAATGAAAAACATGAATGTACTTAAAGGACTATTTACTATTTTATTTGTAGCTTCTCTTGGTTTAATCACCAATGTTTATGGAGGAGAAGACCCCTATGCGCTGCGGCTTAAATTCGGAAATATCAATCTACATGA
The DNA here is from genome assembly GCA_020438135.1 of Bacteroidales bacterium. GTDB lineage: Bacteria > Bacteroidota > Bacteroidia > Bacteroidales > JAADJA01 > JAADJA01. Next base: position 3,514 of record JAGQVF010000093.1, read on the forward strand.
AAATGCAGATTCTTATTTAAAATCATTTGAAATTTCGGATCAAGAGGTTGTTGAAGGTTTATACCATAAAATTATCCAGTTTTATGAAATCCCAACCAGCCAGGAAAAGCAAATACTTGAATCGAAAGGAATTAAATTCCTGGATTATATTCCTAACAGGGCGTATACAGTGGCAATTCCGAAGAGTTTTGATATGGCTTTATTTGCTGATTTCAATCTAAGGAACATTTCGGATATCGTTCTTGCTTACAAGCTTGATATGTATCTTTTGGATAAAAATTATCCCTCCTATGCCTTAAGGGACAACAATAAAATTGAATTGATTATTTCATGGTTCAGCTCCCTTAACTACCAGTTAGCACTTGAAAGTCTTAAAGATTTCGAAACCGAATTGGTTCAGGATGATGCCTTTGCACATACCACCATTATTCAGGCTTCCATCAAAGATATCGAGAAAATTGCTGCGCTTCCGGCCGTTCAGTTTGTTGAACCGATATATCCCCCCAGCGAACCTGAAAACTACACCGGAAAAACACTACACCGGTCAAATGTTCTTGATTCTGAATATGAAATGGGAAGACACTATGACGGAACAGGTGTGAATATTATGTTACAGGATGACGGAATCATCGGGCCACATGCTGATTATGAGGGAAGGTTGCTTGATCAGTTCCTGACCTATAATGGTGGGGATCATGGTGATCATTGCGCAGGTATTATTTTCGGTGCCGGCAACATTGATCCTAAAACCACTGGCCAGGCTCCAGGTGCCAATATTTATATGTATGGAGCTGCACCAACATATCCCGGGTTTACTTCAATACCCTCACATTATGGTTTGTATGACATAAGGATTTCATCCACTTCTTACTCCAATGGATGTAATGCCGGTTACACCAGTTTGGCGCGTACTATGGATATCCAGGTGAATACGTATGAATCACTCATGCATGTTTTTTCAGCAGGAAATGATGGTGGCAGTAATTGTGGTTATGGTGCAGGCCCTGGATGGGGAAATGTGACCGGGGGTCATAAGATCGCTAAAAATGTTGTCGCTGTTGCCAATCTGAACTATTACGATATTCTGTCGAGTTCAAGCAGCCGCGGACCGGCTCATGATGGACGAATAAAACCTGATATCAGTGCCAAAGGTTCTGATGTGTATTCGACCACCAATCCTCATGATTATACTTTTAAATCCGGTACATCTATGTCGTGCCCCGGCGTTTCAGGTTCACTTGCACAACTCTACCAGGCTTACAAAGAACTGAATAGCGGTGATGAACCAAAAGGCGGCCTGATGAAAGCTTTGATACTTAATACCGCCGATGATCTCGGAAATACAGGTCCGGATTTTAAATACGGTTGGGGTAGGATCAATAATCTAAAAGCTGTTGTGGCCCTTGAAGAAGATAGGTATATAATAAATGAAATTAGTCAGGATGGGATTAAAATTCATATAGTTCCTGTTCCTGACAACGTAAAAGAACTTAAAGTAATGGTTTACTGGACTGATCGTGAGGCAAGTATCGCTACCAATAAGGCTTTGGTAAATGACCTTGATATATATGTGACCGATCCGTCCAATGAAATTCATATGCCCTGGTTACTTAGCCATTATCCTGATCCTGACAGCCTCGATAAACCAGCAATTAAGGGAACCGATCATCTGAATAATGTTGAACAGGTTAGCATCTTGAATCCGGGTCCCGGAAATTATGAATTGAGGATTGATGGATATGAAGTACCATTTGGTCCGCAGGAATACTACGTGATCTACGAATACATTAAAGATGAAATAACAGTGACCTACCCCATCGGTGGAGAAACGTTGCCACCTTCTGAAACAGCTACCTTAAGATGGGATGCTTTTGGAGATGAGGGTACATTTACCATCGAATATTCAACAGATGGAGGTAATAACTGGACAGAAATCACTTCCGATGTCAATGGCTCGTTAAGGCACTATAACTGGAATGTTGCGAATGAGATTACCGGGCATGCAAAAGTCAGGATATCACGTAACGGTTTGGTGGCTGAATCTCCCGGTGTTTTTTCAGTTATGGAAGTCCCAGGAGATATAACCTACGAAAGAGCTTGTGTTAATTCAGTTTTAATCAAATGGGAAACGGTTTCTGATGCCGTTTCATATGATGTGTATCAGCTTGGAGACAAATACATGGAAATCGTTGGAAGTTCATCAACTGATTCGTTGCTTGTTGAAGGAATCAGCTACGAAGAGGAATATTGGTTTGCCGTTAGAGCCGTCGGACCGGATGAAGCTTACAGCAGACGCACGATAGCCAAAATGAAAGAACCCGGTGTATGGAATTGTTTATTCAGCAAGGATTTGGCAATTAGCCATGTAATTTCACCCCCAACCGGAGTGATCTTCGATTGCCAGGATCTGTCGGAAATCTCGCCGCAAATTCTTATTACTAATGCCGGACAGGAGGAAATGACAGGTATTACCGCATATTTTCAGTTTGATGATGAACCTGAGTTGTCAGAAAACATAGATGGAACATTACAACCTGGAGAATCAATTATTCATGTGTTTGATGCCACTTACACTATTTCGTCAATAGGAATCTATGATGTAAAAGCATGGATTGAGACCCCCGATGACGAGAACATATCCAACAATGAAATCGAAGGTGTTTGTAAAGTAAAAAATACACAATATCTCTCTGCCGAAGAAAACTTTGATTTCGATGAATTTGATGTATGTGATTTTGCACCTGATTGTGATCAGGTTGATTGTTATATCAACAACGCATGGTTTAATTTTCAAAACAACCTGAACGACGATATCGACTGGCGAATGATGAATGGTATAACGCCGACCCCCGAAACCGGTCCTGTTGGTGACCATACTACCGGGACTATTGAAGGTAAATTCCTCTATCTTGAACCCTCAGGTGAATGTTATAACAAAGAAGCAATCCTTACGACTCCTTGTGTAAATCTAAGTTCACTAACCAACCCTGCTTTATCCTTCTGGTTTAATATGTTTGGCGAAGATATGGGTTCGTTGCACGTAGATGTTGTAAGTGACGGAATTTTATTTCCAGACGTAATGGTACCTTTATCAGGAAATTACGGTGCCGAATGGATATGGAAGTTTGTCGATCTCAGTGACTTTGCCGATAAAGATATAAACATCAGGTTTAGAGGGTACACCGGCAATGGTGAAAAGGGGGATATGGCTATTGATGACATCATGTTTACCGAAATGACAGGTGTGAATGAAATAACTTTGTCTGATGTCTTCAAGGTATATCCAAATCCCTCAGAAGGGAAATTTCATCTGCTATTACAAAAACCGATGCAGCAGGAGGTACGGATTCAGGTAATGGATGTTACAGGAAGGGTCGTTTATGAAGGATCCGATCTTGATGAGAAGACTGCTGGAACTGAATATGTTATTTCACTTGATAGGAATAGTCCTGGTATATATTACCTCGTTATTCGATCAGGAAATGAGGTTTATAATGAGAAGCTTCTTAAATATTGATACATTAACCCATAACTTAAGAAGCCGGCTTTTGAAAAATAGCCGGCTTCTTTTTTATTCCCTATATGATGGGTATAAACTTGACGTCCAATTTAGTTGGCTTTTTTTATTTGGAGTTCAAGTGTTTAGTAACCTTTTCATTCAGCCAAATCCCTGCCAAATTTCTACTCACAAATTACAATTATCTCATCTGATGGAGGTTGTATGTACCGATCACTTTTTTACTTTAGAATGCTTCTAAATCCCGGCCGTAAACTGATTTTCGGCAACCGTAAACTGATTATTGATTGCATAATTCGAAAATTCAATTAATTTTGTCATATTGAGGCAGTTGTATAAGTGGATTTTAAACTATGATGATTTTACCCGGATTCTGCCTGCAGTTTTAACACGGACATTTACGTATCTTTGTTAAAATTTTTTTCTCAAAAACATGGCTGTACATTAATAAAAAGGTGTAACTTGGCCAATCTTTTTGAAGCACGTTTTGTCTACAGACATTTAATATTCAAATTAAGTAAATATGAAACAAAGACTTTTACCTTTTGGATTTCTTTTATTATTGATCGCAGGGTTATCTTCCTTTGTATTTCTGAGTGCAGATGCCCAAAAGAATGGGAAGGATATCCGGCAAGAACATGGCCAAAGTTTCAAAACCGGCGGTGACTACCTTGCTTTGATGAGGAACAACCAGCATACAGGTTTACTCAATCCACAGGATGTATCACAAGCCCGGAAGCAAGTAATGGCTCAATCCACTGTTGGTTACAAAAGTTCAGATGCCCTGGATTGGGTTAGTTTGGGACCTGACAATATCGGAGGCCGAACCCGCGCCCTGATTTTCGATAACCGTGATGCCACGGCCAAAACGATGTATGCCGGTAGCGTGTCCGGTGGAATTTACAAAACAACAAATCTTGGGAATACCTGGGTAAAAGTAAATACGGGAGGCTCCGCAGGAGTTCTGAACGTATCGTGTATGGTTCAGGCTTCTGATGGTACAATCTATGCCGGTACTGGCGAAGGTTTTAGTACCCAGAATTATACAGGACTTGGATTATACGGTTATGATGGTGGATTTTTGGGTAAAGGTTTGTTCAAATCAGATGGAAACGACAATTTTTCTTTGATTGACGGAACCGCTCCAAATGGGATGGAATGGGCTTATATTAATAAGATTGCCATCGACAACGCAGGAGGTAGAATGTTTGCTGCTACCAATACCGGTTTGAAATACGCAAGCATGAGTGATCTCGGCTCGTGGAGTAGTGATATTAAATACGTTGTAGACAGTACTATGATTACGAGAAATATTGTTGTTGACTCAGTTGTTTATTGCGACAGTGTTCACCTGGATGAAAACAATAATATTATTGAGATTTTTGGATCCAGTGGATGGCAGGTTGAAATCATGTCAGATGACACAACCAATATTGCAAGATCTGAATATGCCGTATCACCTGAATCAGATATGCCATGTTATGATGTGAAAGCCAATGCAAATGGATCTTTAATTGCAAATTTCAATAATCGGGTATATGTTGCTGCAAATGGAAATGTCACTAATTTCAGGAATGTTTCCATCGCAGGATCAAATCCTGATAGCTATAGAAAAGATATACTTACCTGGAATTCTACGTATTCAATTCGATATAAAAATGGTGGCCTGATTCATTCTGAGCAACACGTTACAGAGGAAACCATAAATTGGCATATCGATTACTATTATCTCGCTGACGACTCAAAGATTGCTGGTCATCCTTCGGGGGTAGATGGTGGAAGGACAGAAATTGCAGTTTCTCCATCTGACCCAAATATAATTTACGTGCATGTTTCAAAAGGGAACAGTCCCCGAAAAGGAAGTTTGGTAGGTGTGTATGTCTCGGAAAACAATGGTGTTTCCTGGCGGACAGTTATTCCCGGCGGCTCTAACATTGTTAATACACTGGGATCTCAGGTATTCAGCCCAACAGGTACGGCTACTACATATTACCAGGGTGATTACAGCAATGCAATCTCTGTATTTCCGGGTAATCCGGAGAAAATTATTTGTGGAGGAGTCAATCTTTGGTATGGATTTAAATCTACAACAAATGGTTTCTATCAGGTTGGTCAAAAATCTTTTTCGACAGCCACATCCGTTCTAAATGGGATTTATGATGCATTGTACGTTCATGATAGTCATCATGCTTATGTGTTCAGACCCGGTTATAACAATGAGTTTTATGCCTGTACCGATGGAGGTATTTATCAGGGAATTGTTAGTGGTCAAAACTTTAGTTTTAAGGCTGTCAACAGAAACTACGTAACTACTCAGTTTTACTCTGTGGAAGTAACAACAGGAGTTAAAGAGTATGTGGGAGGTACACAGGATAACGGCACACTTTATGGCGACGGGACCAGCGGAACCGGCAGAGAAGCAGTTGATATCTGGCGAATTGCAAATCTTGATCCGAAATATCCAACAGGTACTGATGGAGGAGCTGTTGCATTTTCAAATTTAAGAATGAAGAAGCCGGGTATTGAAGAAAATGATCCTCCGGTTTTCTATAGTCGTAACAAATTTCCATTTACCTCAGTTACGGATGATAATCCAATTATGCGCAGATCGGGAACCCTTGGTTATGATTTTGCTGAATCATATTTGTCAGGAGATATAAGTAACGATAATTTTATCATTCCAACCTTGCTTTGGGAAGATTATAATAACCCAATGAGTCAGCGTACCACAGAATATATCGCATCTACTGATCTTGCAGCTGGGACCAGAATTACGGTGCGTAGCAATAACTATAAACAGCCGTTTGATTATGTTTTACCTGTTGATCTTATGGAAGATGATACACTGGACGTTCCGGATCCTTATACAACAAGATTGTTTATTGCGCAAACAGATGAAATTTATATGACACTGGAAGCGCTGCAGTTCGACGCAGATCCGGCATGGTATCTCATTTCTGAGTCGGGAAGCAATGGATTCGAAGGTACACCTATTTCAATGGACATTAGTGCAGATGGGAACTACCTGTTTGTGGGAACAACAGATGGTCGTTTATTCAGAATTTCGAACATAGCTCAGGCCTATTTTGAAGAAACTGCGGATGTTAACTCTTCAACCTGCATTATTGCTACTGATGAGATTACTGTTGCCCCAGATCTGAGCCAGGTGGTCACTTCAGTTTCTGTTGATCAAAAAGATGCCAATAAAGTAATGGTTACGCTTGGAAATTACGGCAACACCGATTATATATATTACACCAGCAATGCGCTCGATGATTATCCCAATGTCGCATTTAATTCAGTTCAGGGTAATTTACCCCTTATGCCGGTTTATTGTGGCCTTTTGGAAATTGATGAAACTACAGATAAAGCCATTGTTGGAACCGAAATGGGCATTTGGACATCTGATAATGTAGTAACCGGTGAATGGTATTATGATGGCGGTGATATTGGGAAACTACCCGTGATGGATATCACACAACAAAGGTATTTCAGACCCGAATATTATATTTCATATAAAGATCCGGTTACCAATGAGGTGTTTTACGAAATATATCCTCGTACCGAAAATATTGGTGATATTTATGTTGCCACATTTGGACGAGGTGTTTATATGACCGATCTCGATTATGTTGGTATTGATGATCAACCCGATGATGCAACCGGACTTTCGGTCGAAGCATTGCACGTTTATCCAAATCCTTCGATGGGAGACTTAAATATAAACATAACTGTAGAAGGTGCTTCAAACAGTTTTGTTGAGGTTTATGATCTCTCCGGTAGATCGGTTTATTCGCACGACTGCAGTAACCTTGGACGCGGAAAGCAGGAAATAGTTATCCCGGCAGGGTCGCTAACCCGTGGCACCTATGTAGTGCAATATAATAATGGCAATACACTATTTTCGCAAAAGGTTATCATTTTAAAATAAAATATACACTGTATCAATTAAATAAATAAAAAGTGATGAAAAAGGTACTTTTTACAATTCTTACGGCTTTCATATCATTAACCATATTGGCTCAGACTGATATTTTACCTCCTCAATTACATTTACCCACTGATGGTAACGATGACCAAATGCCGGATATCGAACTCGACTGGTATCCTGTGTCAGGCATTGGAATGAATATAATGTATGAAGTACAATTGGATACTGATACGCTGTTTTCGAATCCACTAGTTGTTGAAACGGATTTAAGCGCCTACAAAACCAGTAATCTGAAATTTGGAACAACTTATTACTGGCGAGTTAGAGCAACCGACGATCTGGGTACCAGCGATTGGTCGGCTGTTTATAGCTTTATCACTTTTAATCAGGTTACGCTTGATAGTCCTGATGATGGTGATGATGACCTGGATCCTGCAACGGAATTAAAATGGAAAATGCGAGTAGGCTCGAACCGTATTTCTGGAGTCAAACGATTTGAATATGAAGTAAGCCCTGACACCAGTTTTAATACCATTACAAATCACGGAACAGTACTGGCCTCGGTGATACCTTCAACCACTCAAACATATGGTTTCATGACCAATTTACTCCGTTTTGATGCGACTTATTACTGGCACATTAGAGTATATCATGATGCTGATACTTCTGACTGGTCAGAAAGGTGGGAGATCAGCACACTGGTTAAGCCTGTACTAACTACTCCTGCTGATGGAGCAAACCAACAAATGGTTGATGTTTTGCTGGAATGGCAAGATGTTTCAGGTGCTTATGAGTACATTTATGAACTTTGTACCGATCCGACATTTAGTCAACCTTGTATGAATTTTGTAGACTCCAATTCAGTTAAAGCTCCCGGGCTTATGTTTGGAGCTACCTATTATTGGCGTACAAAAGCATTGCATACAGTCGATACCAGTGAATGGTCTGATGATAGAAGTTTTACAACTATAAATACTGTAAATCTTGTAAGCCCTGCAAATGGTGGTTTCGACGATGCGCTTAACCCCACACTCGAATGGCAGGAATTAACCGGAATTGATGGATATTATCTTCAGGTTGATACTGACGATGACTTTTCTGATGTTGATATCATAGAAGTACCTAAAGATGATAATACATGGACATTCGTGCAAACTGCGATTACCGGAACAACCTATTTCTGGCGTATGAGAGCCTATCAGGAAGGAGATACCACTATGTGGAGCGATACCTGGCATTTTACAAGTGGTGAAGAACAAGGAATACATGATGTTTCTGCAGTGTACGATGTAAATATTTATCCCAACCCTTGCGATCAGTTATTAAACCTTGATATTAATTCTCTTAAAAATCTGCCTGCTGAGGTGTCGATTCTCAATTTGTTAGGTCAAACACTAACCAATGAGCAAATCTCAATAGGTATCGGTATGAATAAACAAAGAATCAATGTGGCTTCACTTGAAAATGGGATCTACATGGTTCGGGTAAAATCTGGTGAATATTACTTTACCAAACGGTTTATGATCAATCGATAATAATTGGTTAATTAACAAATATAAGAAGGGACAATTTAATCGTTGTTCCTTTTTTTGTTTCAGATATTTTATAGTCTTTTGAAATTTTCCTGAACCTACAATAAGTGTGAATTCTTTAATTATATCTTTTACCAAAATTGAAATTGATATAAAAGGTAAGGAAATAATAATCGGCATCATTGAAAGCCATGATGGGAACTGGCCTGGGAAATACATCCAGGATGGCACCAATCTGGAGGGATTTTAACTTCGTTCGGTAAACTGCGTAATCGAAATCAAGACCAATTTTAGCATGCAGTCCCGGATACACATCAAGTTCGCCAAAACCTTTGGTAAATGGCGCCCGTCCGTGGATATTATCTGAAAAATGATTATCAGGATCATATCTTTCCTCTGTGATATAATATTTGTTATCCGCAGCCTGATTCAGGATATAAAGATATACTGGTTTGGCCACAGCCAGAGAAATTCCTCCAGCATACAAAAAACGTAATTCAACCCCCCCCCAATAGGGCTTTCTGTTTAATTGTTTCTGTATTCCATAGCTTCCCCTGAAGTTAAAAATAGCATTGAGTTTGCCGTAAATATAACTTTTCGAATTCGTAAAGTAGGGATTTATTGATCTTATTTGCTTGGGTGATTGAAGTTCAACCATCTCAACCTCAAGTATTCTTTTTTTGAAGGCTGTTTTGTTATATCCTTTGCTGAATTTACCGCCCCATCCTTGTGAATGGAATAATACGCCAAAGCTTCGTTCTTTAAGTAAAAGAATATTTTTGGAGGTATCAATTACCGATTCGGTTTGGGCAACTGCTGAGCCGGCATAAAATAACGCCGCAATAAATATCAGTGTGCCCAGGAAATGTTTCATATCAAAGGGTAATTTAGTATGCCTCTAAAATAAAAAATATTTATCAGATAACGAAACCTGATAAATATATATTTTGCGATAAAAATGCTGAAAAAAGTTTGAGATTTTTAGCGCCTCTCAACTTGGAATTTCTTGGCTTCTCCGTATGCCGGGCAACTCTCTACTGATTTGCAAGAAGATGCGATGATACCCAACGTAATAACTAGTAAAACCAAAACGACAATTCTTTTCATAGTTATTTTTTCTGAGGTTTACAAAGATAAAACTATTTTCCGGTTTTATCTTTAAGTTATTTAAACTTAAATTTGAAGCCCTTATTACAATTTATCTGCCAGAATAAAAAATCGTTAACAATGGAATCATGAGCAACATCAATCCTGTAATCGAAACAAGCTGGTTAAAGGCCCTTGCCGGGGAATTCGGAAAATCATATTTTTTTGATTTGAAGAAATTTTTGGTTGAAGAGAAACGTAAATTTAAAATTTACCCTCCGGGATCGGAGATTTTCGCTGCTTTTAACTATACACCTTTCGATCGTGTTAAAGTGGTGATCCTTGGGCAAGATCCATACCACGGACCGGGACAGGCGAATGGTCTTTGTTTTTCTGTAAAAGATGGTATTCGACAGCCTCCCTCCCTGCAAAACATTTTTAAAGAAATGAAAAATGACCTCGGATACGAAATCCCCGGAAGCGGCAATCTCGAAAATTGGGCCCGGCAGGGTGTATTATTACTCAACGCTACTTTAACTGTGCGTTCCGGAGAGGCCGGTTCACATCAGGGAAAAGGATGGGAGCAGTTTACCGATTCCGCCATAGCAAAACTTTCTGAAGAGAAAGAAAAGCTCGTGTTTATTCTCTGGGGCAAATATGCACAAGCCAAACAGATACTAATCAACCCCTCGAAACACCATATAATCAAATCACCACATCCTTCACCGTTTAGTGCTGATCGTGGTTTTTTCGGAAGCAGGCCTTTTAGCAAAACGAATACTTTTCTCAGAGAAGTTGGTTTGAGCGAAATAGATTGGCACTTATAAATTGAGCCGGTAGATTTCACTAACCGGCTCACCAAAGTATAAGAAATTTACTCATTAACTTTCAATCCAGGAAATGATCTCCTCAGATTTCGGACTTTCCCTTGGAGATACGTAGTTAACCAAGTGCCCGTTTTCATCAATCATATATTTCTGAAAATTCCAGCTAACCTCCGAATCCATCACACCATTTTCACTCTCACTGGTTAACCATTTATAAAGTGGATGCATGTCGTCTCCTTTTACCGAAATTTTCGACATCATTGGGAAAGTAACACCATAGTTCACTTCACAAAATTCTTTGATTTCCTCATCACTACCAGGTTCCTGGTTCATAAAATTATTTGCCGGGAAACCGATAATAACAAAATCATTTCCACCATATTTTTTATACAAAGCTTCCAGGTCTTCGTATTGGGGAGTTAAACCACATTTTGAAGCTGTGTTGACAACCAACACTTTTTTCCCTTTAAAAGTTGATAGATCGAGATCTTTTCCATCTATCGTCTTTACAGTGAAGTCATAGAATGTTTTTTCCTGAGCCATCATGTTCGTAAAAGTTATTGTTAACAGGGCTATCAACAAATATTTAACTTGATTTTTCATATCGTGTAGATTTTATTGCAGAAGATACAATCAGCTTGAGCAGCTGGTTCAACTTTGCCATCAGTATAGTTAGCTTGTTGCTGATGAGTTTATTTTAATCTGAATGCCGATGTCGTCATGGATGAAATCATCCTTAAGATCATCAAAGAATTTTTTGGATTGATATCTCACATCCCATTCAGCACGGTCAACGGTGAACGGCACCGATTCAGCCACGATGTTATTTCCATCCGAATTTACCATAGCATTGAAACTAATACTTTTTGTTATTCCTTTTATGGTCAGATTGCCGGTAATAACATGCGTTGGAGTCACTTCCCCTTCCACTGTTTCACCTGTATAAGGTTTTACGGATGAAATTTCAAATGTAGCTTCAGGATAGGTTTCTGTACTGAAAAAATCATCCGAATGTAGATGACCTACTAATTTAGTATTCCATTCTTCATCTTCAATATCGTGGTTAACGATTGATTTCATGTCGATGGCAAATTTTCCACCTACTATTTCACCGTTTTTCACTTCAAGCTCACCATTTTTTACATCGATGGTTCCGTGATGTACTTTGGTAGGTTTGGAACCTTTCCAATTGATAACACTGGTTTGAGGATTAACAGCATATACTACTTTTTCACCCTCAACCTGCTTCACTTCAACGGCTTCTCCGGTTTCTGCCTTTTCGCCGAGGTTAGCTGAATTACAAGCCGCAAGCGATCCGGCAATAAAAAATATCATAAGTGCTTTTGTCGTATTCATATTTTTTTGTTTAAATTATTTAATTAATAGTTAAACAAGATAACCCCAAAGATTCCTTCTTGTTTACACGTTTAACAATCCTTAACATTTTATATTTTCGCGTATTAATGTCGACGTATGAATAAAAGGATACTTCGTCTTGCTATCCCTAACATAATCAGCAACATCACAGTCCCTTTGCTGAGCATGGTCGACCTGGCTATTCTCGGACACCTTGAATCGGAACTATATATTGGAGCGATTGCCTTGGCCGGATTGATCTTCAATTTTATTTACGCATTTTTCAGTTTCCTGCGAATGGGTACCAGTGGTTTCACCGCCCAGGCCTATGGTCAGCGAGATAAAACAGAGCTCATCATGATGTTTGGACGATCGATGTTTTTTGCTATCGTAGGAGGAGTGATTATCGTTTCATTGCAGTATCCGATTGATTTGTTGAGCTTCAGGTTGCTCGAGGGCTCTTCAGAAGTTGAGCAACTGGCCCGCGAGTATTTTTATATTCGGATTTATGCGGCACCGGCCTCACTCGGAATCATGGCACTTTCCGGTTGGTTCACAGGTCTTCAAAATGCCCGCTACCCAATGTTTGTGGCCATTTTTATCAATATCATTAACATTGGCGCAAACCTCTTTTTTGTGTATGAACTGGGGATGAAATCCGACGGGGTTGCCTGGGGCACGCTCATTGCACAATATCTGGGATTGATCCTTGGACTTGTTCTTTTTTCCAAAAAGTATAAACCCCTTTTTTCCCATTGGGATATGACCCGGTTTTTTGATGTGAAAAAGCTGAAACGTTTTTTTAAGGTTAACACCGATATAATTGTTCGTACCCTCTGTTTGATCTTTGCTTTTGCTTTTTTTACTGCACAATCAGCGAAAATGGATGATACCATGCTGGCAGTAAATACGGTGCTTTTGCAATACCTTTTTGTTTTCTCATACCTCACCGATGGGTTTGCCTATGCCGCCGAAGCGTTGGTAGGCAGATATACCGGAAGCCGAAACCTGCCCAATCTTAAACGTGCTGTAAAGTTGCTGTTTATGTGGGGATTGCTGATCAGCATACCTTTCACTCTGGTGTATTTGATCGGGGATGAGATGTTGCTTAAGATTTTGACCGATAACCGCGATGTGATTGCTGAAGCCAAACCCTATCTCTTCTGGATTGGGATTGTGCCATTGGTGACTTTTGCGGCATTTATTTGGGATGGGATCTATATTGGGGCTACTGCATCAGCGCCTATGCGGAACACGCTTCTGATCTCAACCTTTGGGGTGTTTGTTCCAGCTTATTATATGTTGATTGGCCCTATGGGAAACCATGGTTTGTGGTTAGCCATGATCTTATTTATGGTAAGCCGGGGTTTGTTCCTTACAGTTTTCGCTAAAAGAAGTATTTTTAATCTAACCTGAAGATAACTCACTTTTCATCAATTTTTACCACCACACCTGTTCGCCTTCTTGATTGATGGTGAAGATGCGTTCTTCTTTTCTTGAATCTTCTCCGATGAGCCAATAAAGTGCATTGGAGGGAACCTGTTTGAATAGAAGCGGTCCGTTTGCTGCGGTTTGACGGCCTGCTTCGATCCATTTATCATTCCAATAATAGAGGATGTAGTTTTTTCCTTTTTCGAAAGCGGCTTCTTCGACGAAATCGGTGGTTTGTTTGGTGACCCGTTGTGTGGTTGACCATAGTTTGAGGTCGATCCGTTTATCGCCGTTGGGGTGTTTGAACTCAACATTCCCGCTATCGGAAAGAATAAAAGCCTGTTGAGCGGGGATGATCTCTCCTTCGTAATAAAAGGCAGGGAGATAAGCCACACCCAGTCCGACCTTTGAATAGATGGCATTTTCGCCGTAAGGCCTGGTGTAGTCGATCGCTTTCCATTCGCCGGAATTAAACACACAGAGATAAGCGAAGTTGGTGCTGTCGGGCAGGTTGCGTTCGAGCTCGATTTTGGTGCGTTTGGTTTTGACGTACTCATCGGTGACATCGCGGATGGTGTTGCTGTTGAGATAGGGTGGGGCCTTTTCGTTCTTGTCCAGTTTTTCGGCCAGGCTGTTTTCCTGTACGGCGTATGTTTTGCGATATGCTTTTGCCAGTTTGTGACCGAGTTCGTATTCGCCGGGATTGGCTTCGCCGCCCATGAAAATTACGATGCTGTCGCTGTCGGCGAGGATGGCATTCCAGGCGTGGTTGTTGCCGGTGTTGGCCCAATAGGGCGTGAAATCGCTCATGACGGGAATGGCGAGCGAGCGCATGGCATAGATGGCGAGGTTGGTCATGTCTTCACAGCGGCCCATTTTACCAGACAACATCTCGTGCAACCCCTGATCGGTGGGGTGTTCGTAGAAGCGCGGATCGAAACGGAACCACGATTTGATATAATCGTTCACAAAACAGGCGGCTTCGATGGGATCGGAGGGATCTTTGACGGAATCTTTGACCCAGGCAAGTTCTTCCATAAAATATTCGCGCCATGATTCGATGGGCTCATTGCTGCTTCGATAAGGCAATACATATTCGCAGAACTGTTCGAATGCGAGGTGCTGTGCCCAGGGGTTTTCGTCCCAGGCTTGGTAGGCCAGATCGATGTTTTTGATGAGGTATTCGGCGCTGATCTCGTTGTAATCGAAATAAAAAGTATCTTTTTCGAAGTGGATCTTTCCACGGTTATCCTCGATGTTGTCCCATCCATCGAGCAGGTGCTCATAATCTTCGTAATCGAGCACATTAAAATCGACCTTGTTTCCGGCAGAATCAACCAGTTTGTAATCGAGATAGCCGTGATTTTTCATATTCCCGATAAGGAAATAAGCCGCTTCTTCTTTGATGACCTCCCCATTATCTTTAAAATGATGGATCACTTTTTCGAGTTCGGCCTTGTTGTTACCGGCCAGGTCGAGCACGTTTTTAACGGCTTCGGGGGGAGCAAATTCGCGGGGGCCGCATGAGGCAAGAATAACGGGGATGAAGAGAAACAATAATTTTTTCATATTTTAGAGAATCTTTGGCAAATATAGAAATAGTGCAGGTAATTGTTTGGCAGCCTGCTTATAAAATTTAATTTTGCCACCCAATATTTTAAAGATGAAACATTTATTTACAACATTTCTATTGCTGGCAAGTGGCGCATTGATGGCGCAACCCAGCGGATATTACGATGCTGCGAACGGCCTGACGGGCGATGCACTGAAAACGGCATTGCACAACATCATTAAAAATCATACGGAATACTCGTATGATGATCTTCGTGATTTTATACTTGCTGATACCGATGAAGATCCGAATAATCCGAACAATATTATACTGTTGTATACGGGACGGTCGCAGGCCAAAAGTACTTTCGGAGGCGGAGCGAACGACTGGAACCGTGAACATGTGTGGGCCAAATCTCACGGAGATTTCGGAACATCTCCTCCCTGCGGTACTGATGCCCATCATTTGAGGCCAACCGATGCTTCGGTGAACAGTTCGCGCGGGAATCTTGATTTTGACAATGGCGGTCAACAGCATTCGGAAGCAACCGGATGCTATTACGATAACGACTCATGGGAACCGAGGGATGAAGTGAAAGGAGATGTTGCACGGATGATCTTTTACATGGCTGTTCGATATGAAGGCGGCAGCGGAGAGCCCGACCTGGAAGTGGTGGATTGGGTTAATACGGCTCCATCGCCGCAGCACGGGAAGTTCTCGACTTTGTTTGCGTGGCATCAGCAGGATCCGCCGGATGCATTTGAGATGAACCGCAACGAGGTGATCTATTCTTACCAGGGAAACAGAAATCCGTTTATTGATCATCCCGAATATTTGATCCTGATTTATGAGCCGACCAATAGTACTGGTAATCATGAAGCGGAGAACCAATTCAGTTTGTATCCCAATCCGGCGGTTGATTTTGTAAAAATTGCTTTTGCGCGAGAAGTCCGGGAGCCTGTTATGCTGACGGTTCATGATCTGTCGGGCAGGGAAATGCTGAAAGAAACGATCCCGACAGGAGAAACAAACCTGGAACTTGATGTTAGCGAATTGCCGGCAGGGAATTATATTTTAACATCCACAACCGACCGGACACAGCAGAAATCGAAGTTGATCGTTACGCATTAACAACATTGGATAATTCCTTATATTTGTCCTGACCAAAGACAGGACAATGTTATCAATCAGTCGTTGCAGGGCATTTTGTATGTCGGTACTATTTGTATGGACCGGGATGCTTTACGGCCGTGAAGGACTTTCGCCCCTGCAGCGCGAATACCGGCAAGCCGACCACGATACCACACGGATCAGTCTATTGTTTAAGATGGGGAACCTTTATATTGACGGGCCTTCCGACAGTTTGTTGTATTATTATCACCATGCCCTTTCGATCATTGATAGCCTGCGAAAAGAGAAAATTATTCATCGATTTCCTTCTTCCGTTCAAAGCAGGTTTATGCAGCAGCATTACAGGGCGCTGGTTGAGATCGGGATTGAAAACTTTTTCCAGGGGAACTATGACAGTTCGTTGGCCTACTATAGTGATGCGCTTGTTATAGCGCGGGAAATTGATGACCCCGGACTGATCTCGGAAGTTTATGGGGCGCTGGGAATTGTTTATAAAAACCAGGGTGCATACGATGTGGCCCTCGGATATTATGAAAATGCCCTGGCGGCTGCGATCGAACTGAAGGATACCTCGTGGATTGCGGCTTGCTATAGCAATGCAGGGAATGTTTACAGGAGGTTGGGCAACTACACGAAAGCCCTGGATTATTTTTTGAAGGCGCTGGAGGTATTTGAGCAGTATGGTGAAACCCGGCGGATCACGATCTCCTATTTGAATATCGGGAATTTGTATGAAGATCAACAGGATATGCACACCGCCCTGGAATATTATAGCCGGGCGCTTTCACTGGCTTATGAAACCAATGATAGCAAACGAATATCGGAGTGCCTGATGAACATCGGAAATGTATATATCAATGAACAAAAGTTTGCGACAGCACGGGATTATTTTTTTAAATCCATTGCGATCAATGAAGAGAATGGATTTTATCATACGCAGGATGATTGTTACAAGCATGTTGGGCTTACCTATGAAAAAGAGGGTGATTACGACCGGGCCATTGAAAACTATAATATTTCTTATGAAATTGCTTCAGCTGAGGGGGATATGATCACGCTGGCGGAAATTTCGGGTAATCTGTCACAGATTTATCTGAACCTTGGGCAGTTTGAAGAAAGCCGTCAATATGCTGAGAAAAGTTTAGAAATCGCCCTGCAAACGAGGGATCCGCAAAATATCAGGAATGCTTATTTGTATCTGTCGGGAACCTGGGAAAAGTTGGGAGATGAGCGAAATGCACTCCATTTTTATAAACTTTATGTTGCTGTGAACGACAGTTTGTTTGATTCGGAAAAATACAGGGCGATCAAGGACCTTGAGATGAAGTACGAAACAGAAAAAAAGGAACAGGAACTGGCATTGTTATCAGAAAAAAGTGCCGTCCAGCAATTGAAACTTAGCCGGAGAAACCGGTTTTTGCTGGCCTCGTTGATTGTGGTGGTGCTGGTTATCATTATCGGGTATATTCTGTATCGAAACCAGCGGTTGCGGGCGAGGCACCGGTCGATAGAGCTGGAACAAAAGCTGCTTCGTTCGCAAATGAACCCCCATTTTATTTTCAATTCGCTTATTGCTATTCAAAGTTATATTTACAAAAAAGATGTGATCAGGGCGGGCGATTTTCTGGCCAAGTTTGCCGACCTGGTGAGGATCACGCTTGAAAATTCGAGGAATGAATTTGTGAAAATGGAGAAAGAGATCAGGATGCTGCATATCTATATGGAATTGCAGGCGCTCAGGTTTGATTACCAGTTTGATTATTCGGTTGAGGTAGACCAGGACCTGGATCCGGAGCATGTGCAGATCCCGCCAATGATGGCTCAGCCTTTTGTTGAAAATGCGATTGAACATGGTTTGAGACATTTGAAGGGGCAAGGATATATCAGGGTTAAATTCTCGAAAGGAAACGGTTGTATCAGGTGTTTGGTTGAGGATAACGGAATAGGGAGGAAACAATCCCGAATAGCACATGGAAAATTTTCTCATAAGTCGATGGCAACCAGTATTACACTTGAACGGATAGAAATATTGAAGAAAAGGTTCAGGAAAGGATATAATCTTCAGATCAATGATCTTGATTCTTCAGCACAAGAAAATGTAGGAACCATAGTGGAATTTACCATGCCATTTTTGGACAACTAAGCCTTTAAAGGAGTTCAACATGAGCTACAACCGGTAAATGATCGCTGGGGCAACGATGGTTGCTGCAATTGTTGATAATTCCGGATTGGTTTATTTTCCAATGATGGCTGAGGAAAATATGATCGATGATGTTGCCCTGTTCTCCTTCGAAGTTGCTTCCCACAAATGAAAACTCCGGTTCGTGATCTTGGTTTTTGGAATGATAACGGCTGTCGGAAAGCGGCAAACTGTATTTCACTTCCGTGATGACATTATAAGGTGCCGAACCCTTTCTGCAATTGAAATCACCGGTAAGAATTACAGGGTTATCTCCGGCTATTTCGTCGATCTTTAGTTTGATCAGCTTTGCACTTTCCAGCCTGGCTGTATCTCCAACATGATCGAAATGGGTGTTGAACACAAAAAACGATTTGCCTGATTTTGAATCAAGAAGTTTCACCCACGTGGTTATGCGCACACAAGCGGCATCCCAACCCATCGAACCGGCTTTTTCGGGGGTTTCCGATAGCCAAAATGTATTTTCGGCCTTGAGGGTGAACTGCGTGGTATCGTAAAAAATGGCTGAGAATTCACCGGCACTTTTGCCGTCGTCTCTTCCTACTCCCGCATGTTTGTAAACTCCCTTTTCAAGATCGTTTACCTGGTTTATCAATGCTTCCTGAACAGAGAAAATACCGGGCTTTTGTGATTG
>JAGQVF010000094.1 GCA_020438135.1 Bacteroidales bacterium
TTTCATGGTGGTGGTTTTGCCAGCACCGTTAGGACCGAGAAATCCAAGAATTTCACCGGTTTTAACCGTAAACGAAATGTTATCGACGGCATGCTGCGTGCCGTACTTTTTGGTTAAGTTTTCTACTACTATATCCATAGGTTCAAAATTTTGTGCAAAAGAAATAATCAGTGAACTAAATTACAACTCCCGAAAGGTCATTTAACATTATTTAACAGCAGATAAACAAATGGTTACAGCAATCTTCTCTCAATGTCTCTTTTAGTGTCCTTCTGTTTTATTGTTTCTCTTTTGTCGTATAATTTTTTACCTTTTGCTACGGCTATTTCAAGCTTTGCCAGGCCTTTATCGTTGATAAAAAGATAAGTGGGGATCAGGGTAAAACCACGTTCGTTGATTTTAATACTGAGTTTTTTGAGTTCACGTTTGGTGAGCAGGAGTTTTCGGTCGCGTTTGGGTTCATGATTGTAGTGTGTCCCGAAGTCATATTCGGCAATGTGCATATTGATTACGAATAATTCATTGCCACGAAATGTACAATACGATTCGGCCAGGCTTACTTTGCCAGTTCGAATGCTTTTGATCTCAGTTCCCTGAAGCTGGATCCCTGCGACATACTTCTCTTCGATAAAGTATTCGAAAAAAGCTTTTTTGTTTTTTATTCTGATCGCAGATTCCATTTACCGGTAAATTTTTATGTATAGTTTCCTATTAAAAGGGTTTGCAAAGTTATAAAAAAGCGCGTTCAGGGCCACCGAAGCATCATTCGTTTTCGCCAGGAAAGAAAAAGAAGCGGGCATAGATCCAGGCGATGGTTTCCTTAGTCACCTCACGGAAGCCGTTGCTGCTGGTCCACCATCTTTCGGCGTCGTAGCTTCGATCCGGGATGGCGATAATTCCCACCTGGAATTTTTTAGGGAAAGCCTCTTCAAACAGTAGCCGGCTTCGGCGGGCATGGCAACCAAGGGTTACCAGGTTAAAGGAGGTTTCTTTCATTCCTGAAGCTTCCATCCATTGCCTGACGGCAACCGCGCTGGCATAGGTCCGATCGCGATTGATGCGGTGGTCAACTGCAACAACACTTATTTTTGTACTGTCGAATCCTGTTTTAATCAGTGATGCTGCCGAATATTCCCCATCATTTTCATATTGATCGAGGTGGGCTCCTTTCATCCTTTTTTTACCGGTAATTATAAGTAATCTGTAGTTGCCGTTCTCGAAAATTTCAGCACTTTCTTCCAATGCATAATCTGTTACAAACCCTTCAACAACCAATATGTCGGAATTAACTGTTTTGGTTATTGCAAGGAATGGATGAATGGTTTTAAAAATTATAAAAAATATCAAAAGCAAAAATACGAGCTTCAGCAGGTTGCCAAGCCAAGTGGCTGTATACCGTTCCTTTTTCCGCATCAATGCAAACCTTGACATGAATTTGTTGTTATAGTGTGGAAATAAGTAAATTCAGGCAAAAATATAAAATGCGGGGAGATGGATATCAAAGCTTTGAGAAACGAATATAAAAAAGGCAAACTGAAAGATGATTCTGTTTATGAAAATCCGGTAAAACAGTTTGAAAAATGGTTTGAACAGGCCCTGAGTTCAGAAATTCAAGATGCAAATGCCATGAGCTTTGCTACTGCAACCATAGACGGAAAGCCATCGGTGAGAACGGTCTTGCTTAAAGAATTTGATGAAAACGGATTTGTGTTTTTTACCAACTATGGAAGCAGAAAGGGAAAGGAGATAGCTGATAATCCGATTGGGGCTATATTATTCTTTTGGAAAGAACTTGAAAGACAGGTAAGGATAGAAGGAAAAATAGAAAAGACTTCATCCGGAGAGTCTGATGCATATTTCGATTCAAGAACGCTTGAAAGCCGCATAAGTGCTTTTGTATCACCTCAAAGCCAGGCAATCCCCGACCGGAAATACCTGGAGGATCGCTGGTCGGGTTATATAAAAAGTGCAGATACTGTCGGTATTAGCAGACCTGAAAATTGGGGTGGATACCGCTTACTGCCCGATCGGTTTGAATTCTGGCAGGGTCGTGCCAATCGTCTTCACGACCGAATCCTCTACATCAAATCGAATGGGACCTGGAATATTTCCAGGTTGGCACCCTGATCTGCCTGTCATCATATCTGACCGTTAACTGGATCAAATCAACCGATACCTGATCTGTATTATCGATTTGCAATAGAATACATTCTTAATTTGTTAATACTCCAACCCTGTCAGTATGTTGGAGTTCGCTTCTGCATCAACCTTAGCGTACCCTGCTTGTTCAAATGAAGGTGACAGGGTTTTTTTATTGAATTGTGGGATGATTGGTCACAAAACCCTTTTAGCAAAACACTTCAATGTAGGGAAAATAATTTCCGGTGCTTCAATAAATCCCATATGTCCCACACCTGAAAGCAGCAACAATTCAGCATGGCGGGGAAGAGCCGCCTGGGTGGTGATCAATCCTACCGGAATTCGCTTGTCCTCTTTTCCGGCAATAAAAAGAACCGGTACTTTTAGATTTTCAAGCAGTGTTCTGCTGTCATTTCTTTCTTTCATCGCCTTTAATGCGGCAATAATTCCCTCATTGGAGGTTTGATGTGCAATTGATTTCTGATCTTCAATAGCTTCTGAAAATTTTGAAACCGAAGCACGGGCAAACAGATCGGGAATAAAAGAAGTTATGAATCCTGCCCGGTCGTCAGTAACAATTCTGATAGTGCGGGTGCGGTTCATTTTGGCTTCTTCGGTATCGGCAGCAGCCTGTGAGTGGAACAGAACCAATCCTTTTAACAGGTCGGGATATTTTTCTGCAAAAGCAAGTGCAGCGTACCCGCCCATCGAATGCCCAACCATCAGGCATTGTTCAATATCGCAATTATCGAGAACAGCTTTGACTGAATCAGCAATTTTCTCCATGGATAAATCATCCATAGTCCCTGATTTCCCGTGTCCGGGCAAGTCGATTGCAACGATCCTGAATGGGTCGGAAAAATCGTTGGGTAACCTGTTCCATATTTCAGACGATTCCAGAAATCCATGCAAAAGCACGATGGTTTTGCCTTTTCCTGAATCACTGAAATAAATGTCAGTGCGACTAAACTTAACTGATTGGTCGAGGGATAATTTCATTGATAAAGCTATTTGGTGTTGGTGTAGATTTTTTCAACACATATATATAATGGTATACTTTATTTTGATTAACCGGTGATACTGATACTTTCCAGTTGCTCCGATTTCAGGATATGAAATGAGTTTCCATGAAAATCGATGATGTTGTCATCTTTAAATTCTTTGAGGATACGAATTGCGCTTTCTTTTGTCATGGCCGACATATCGGCTATTTCCTGCCTGCTAAGCTCGGTTTGGAATTCATCGTTGCGATAAATATTTTTCGAAAGATATAACAAAGAGTCTGCAATCCTGCCGTGCATATGTTTTTGAGTAAGCGATTGGATTTTGTCAAAAAACCGTATGGTAGTAGTATTTAGGTATTTGATAAACTCGAGTGAAAATTGCGGGTTCCGACGGATCATATCCTCAAAAGCATGAATATCAATAAAACAGGCCCTTGCTTCTGTTAACGCCGATACGGAAAAATGGTGCCTGAAATCAACCGGAAAGCCAGGGCCACCTGTCATTTCTGAAGACCTGAGGATTTTTAGTATGATGTTTTTGTTATTTCTACCCTCCAGGTATACTTTTGCAAGGCCATTTGTAAGACAAGCGAGATGGGTAAGCGGTCCTCCCTGTTTAAAAATGGTTTCACCTTTATTGAAATGAACTTCATATCTGGTTTTATTGATTTCGGCCAGTTCTTCATCTGTCAGGAACCTGAAAATATTGATTTTCAAATTACAACATTCACAATGTGAGTCTTTCGAGAATTTAGCCATGCGTTGTAGTTTGTGATAAAAGTATGTAAATTTATTACATGAATGATAAAGATCGCAAAAATATTGATATTTGTCATTATTATATTGTGTTTTATCAATTTTTTTTTGTTAAACTATCATCAATTAAATACATGTGAATATATAAATGTTACTTAATATTGCTTCACGAAATAACAACGTAAAATTTATATTATGAAGAAAGTAAATTTATTGTATCTGTTTGGAGTGCTCGGATTATTCGTTGCACTTTCTATGAGTTCCTGTACCAAAGAAGGCCCTCAGGGACCGGCCGGTAAAGACGGCGTTGATGGAGTTGATGGTGAAGATGGTATCGATGGTACGGATGGTACCGCTACCTGTATTCAATGCCATGATAACAGCGAATCCATTGAAACGAAAATCCTTCAGTGGGGTGCTTCTATTCATGCTACCGGAGGTAATTATGAGAGAAATGCTACTGACTGTGCCCCATGTCACACCAGCCAGGGTTTTAAAGAAAGAATCCTTACCGGTGCTATGGAAACTGCTGAAGTTATTCAGGATCCTTCGAACATCAATTGTTATACCTGTCACTTTATTCACGACACGTATACATCTGGTGACTATGCACTCAGGACAACCGAACCTGTTACCTTATGGATCAATGGTGAGGAAATAGATTTTGGAAATGGAAATCTTTGTGTTCAATGTCACCAGCCACGGGTATCTACTATTCCTGATGTTACCAATCCGGATGGCGATTACGAAGTAACCAGCGGACGTTGGGGACCTCACCACGGACCACAAAGTACAGTTGTTACTGGTAAAGCTTTCTACGAAGTTGGAAGCGGTTATACAAACAGCATGCACGACCAAACTCCTGGTGGTTGTATTGGATGTCATATGGCTGATGCTTTTGGAAGTCAGGCAGGTGGACACTCCTTTAACATTACTTATGAGTATCATGGATCAACTGAATTTAACCTGAATGGTTGTGTGGATTGTCACGGTTCAATCGATGATGCTGAAGCTGCACTTGAAGAGTTCGAACCCGAATTTGAAATGTTACTCGATTCATTGGCAAACTTGCTGATTGCTGAAGGTATCTACAATCCCGATGGTGGTTCAGGTACTGCAGTAACCGGAACATATTCAAATAAGGTAGCCGGTGCTTACTGGAACTTTATTACACTTGAAGAAGACCGTAGTATGGGTGTTCACAATCCAAAATATACCAAGAAAATTCTTGAGAATACGATTGAATCATTGAATGAATAGAATGATTTCAAAATTTTAAAATAAAAAGGCTTCCTTAATCCGAAGCCTTTTTTTAATTACTTTAGCTGATAAATTAATAACAGAATTACATATGAAAATTACATGGATTAAACAGTTCTTGGCGGTGCTTGCGGGGATCACCATGTTAATCTCCTGCGAATATGAGTTCATTGAAGTGTCTGGCCCAAAGCCGCCGGATCCCAATGATACAACGAACCCGGTAGATACCATCCTGTTTTCTACGCAGATTGAACCTATTTTCGATGCTGCTAGTTGCACCAACTGTCATAACGGTGGCAGTCTTAAGCCTGACCTTACTGCAGGCAATGCATACGGCAGCATAATCAGTGAAGGTTTAGTTGTTCCCGGTGATCCGGAGGCAAGTATAATTTACAATTATCCAAATCCATACACCGGATCGCACAATACCAAATATTCAAATGATCAGGCTGACCTGATATACCTTTGGATATTCCAGGGAGCGATGGATAATTAGGTTTAACTTTTAAAAATGAACAAGATGAAAAAGGTATTAATATTGGCTTTAGCAATCGTTTTCGGGATCAATTTAGTGGATGCCCAGGAAGTGACCAAAGCTTCTGAGGAAAAAGTAAAAGATAAACCTGTTTATGAACATTTCAGGGCCGGAACTCTGATTGATAACCAAACAGTTTTTGTTCCGGAAAAAAGAACCTTCGAAATGGTGATCCAGCACAGGTTCAGTCCGATGAATAACGGTATCAGCGATGTCTGGGGCATTTTTTCTCCCGGTGCAAACATCAGGGTCGGATTTAATTATGTGCCGATCGACAATCTCCAAATTGGTTATGGTTTAACCATGAACCGTATGTATAATGAATTTTCTGCCAAATATGCCATCCTGAAACAAACCCGGAAAAATGTGATCCCGGTATTTGTAACTGCCTATGGTAATTTTGCCATCGACGGAAGAGCTGATGAGTCATTTGGAGAGAATTACAAGTTTTCAAACCGTCTTTCATATTTTGGTCAGTTGAATGTTGGAAGAAAGTTCACGGATTGGCTTTGCCTTGAAGTGAATGGGAATTTTTCACATTATAACATGGTTGCTCCGGGAACGGATCATGATAAAATCGGAATAGGAATCGATGGCCAAATCAAATTTTCAACACAATCTGCCATCCATTTTCAATATAATGTGCCTCTCAAAATTCAGAGCATTTCCGAATATAAAACTGATGACAATGACTGGTTGGATTATCCGCAACCAAATTTTGGTATCGGGTATGAAGTTTATACCGGCGGACACTATTTTCAGGTATATATAACCACCGCAAAAGGTATACTGCCACAGCATATTTATATGTACAATGAAAATGACTGGACTGACGGTACGAAAGCTGTTATGGTTGGCTTTACAATGAATCGTTTCTGGACATTCTGATAAAATAATTTAGACGAAATTTAGGAACAGATTTCGTAACATTGAAAGAAAACAGCGTATAATTGTGGTATCGATCAGAAGTTCATTGAGCGGTTTTCTACAGAATATTTAAAATATGAACGGGGCATCTATGTGTCCCGTTTTTTAAGTGACTTTTATCTTAATTTTACTCAGATGATAACAAAAAAAACAAGGGCATTTCTACTACTGGCGGCCATGATGACCACGTTTATCAGTGCCTGGTCGCAGGATGAGGCCGAAGAGGAACGCGTGTATGATTTTGCAGAGGAAAATCACCAGTGTTTTAAATGTCATGGACATAAAACATTTTACTACTTCAATGAAAATATGGATCAACAGATCAGGGAGCGGATGAATCCGTATTATATCATCGATACAGTGGAGTATTATTCATCCAATCACTGGAACTTCAGCTGTTTTGATTGTCATAGCTATGATTATTCAGATTTTCCTCATCCCAATGAATTAAGGATGGAACCCAAACCCGGCTGCCTCGATTGTCATGGAGGCGATGACTACGAAGATCTTTCCTGGGAAAAAATCGATGAAGAATTTCAGAAAAGTGTTCACAGTACCAAGCATAGTGCCGATTTCAAATGTTCGATGTGTCATGATCCACACACCTATAAGGTGAATGCAAGAACCAACGAAAACATCAAGGAAACCATTCAATATGATAACGGCATTTGTTTGAGTTGCCATGCCGATATTAATAAATATCAATTGATTGTTGACTTTGTTAATCCCAATGTTCTAGAAACACACCAATGGTTGCCTAACCAGGCATTGCACTGGCAAAGTGTAAGATGTATCGAATGCCATGTTGAAATGAACGAAGACATGCTGATTGCACATAATGTTCAACCGAAAGAAAAAGCCGTGCGTAAATGTGTTGAATGTCATTCCGAAAACTCACTTCTACTTGCATCTCTCTACAAATACCAGGTGAAAGAGCGAAGAAATGAGTTGGGGTTCTTTAATGCAGCCATCATGAATAACTCGTACATCATTGGTGCAAACAGAAACTATTATTTAAATATGATCAGTCTGATCCTGTTCGGAATGGTCGTTTTGGGAATTGGAATTCATGCAACAATCAGAATAATAAAGAAATAAAATGAGCGAAGAAAGATTATACCTGTATCCTTTGTGGCTTAGAATTTGGCACTGGATCAATGCATTGATGTTTTTAGTTTTGATAGCAACAGGTTTAAGTTTACAATATGCCGGGCCCGAGTCAACTTTTATAAGATTTGATTACGCTGTTCAGTATCACAATATTGCCGGGATAATACTTACGATAAGTTTCGTGTTTTTTGTTTTGGCTAACCGGTTTACATCAAACAGAAAGTTCTATAGAATTAAATACAAAGGTTTTGTTAAAAGACTGATGAAGCAGTTTCGCTATTATATATATGGCGTATTTATCCATGAGCCAAAACCTTACCCGGTAAGTGAAAAACGGAAATTTAATCCTTTGCAGAAGCTTAGCTATGTGATGGTTATGTATCTTATGATGCCCGTGATTATCATTACCGGATTCGGCTTGCTTTTTCCTGAAACCAATATTGAAAATGTTTTTGGAGTTGCAGGAATTTATCTTACTGATTTACTACATATTGTAACTGGATTTGTGCTCTCTGTATTTATGATCGTTCATATCTATTTCTGTACTTTTGGTAAAACAGTAGGAAGCGAATTTAAAAGCATGTTTACTGGTTGGCATTAAAACAAGCACCTGTAGATTGTATAGGATTTGAGCCATTATAGGTCAAATTTTACCCGGGCGTTTGCAAAATAAATCAATCAATTTCAAGAGGTTAGATTTCATATTGTGTTGATGATATCCGGTTTAAGCAAATCCGGAATAAAATATTCACGTATCTTTACGTCTATACTATTGATATGTAATTTATTTATATGTAAACAGCTTGCTTAATAGAATTCTTATGAGTAAAATTAAATTACCTCAATCTTATTACAATTGGGTTTCAATCATCGGAACCACAATTGCCGTTATCAGCCTATTTATGATTGCTTTCCTTTTTATAGTTTCAACCTTATTCGGTGAGGGGGGGGCATATCTTGGATTGCTGATATTTATCGTGCTACCTGTTTTTTTGGTTATCGGATTGTTGTTGATACCGATAGGCATGTATTTCAAAAGCAAAAGGGATAAAAAAGTTACAATCAAAAAAGAAAGGTCCTGGCCAAAGGTTGACTTAAATGATTACAGAACCCGTAATGCAGCCATGATCTTTGGTGTCGGAACCGTTTTCTTTTTATTATTATCTGCGGTTGGAAGTTATGAAGCATTTCATTACACCGAATCAGTAGAATTTTGCGGGACTGTTTGTCACAAAGTGATGAAACCCGAATATACAGCCTACCAGAATTCATCGCATGCAAGGGTATCCTGTGTTGAATGTCACGTAGGATCCGGTGCCGACTGGTATGTTAGATCGAAATTATCGGGAATGTATCAGGTTTATGCTGTGCTAACAAATGTGTATCCCAAACCCATCCCGACTCCCATTAAAAATTTGCGACCAGCCCGTGAAACCTGTGAAGAGTGTCATTGGCCGGAAAAGTTTTATTCAAGACAGCTCGTTGTTGAAAAACACTATCTTGCTGATGATGAAAATACCGAGTGGGAAATTAACCTGGAAATGAAAACCGGACCCTCACACAGCGGACTGGGTTTGCAGGAAGGCATTCACTGGCACATCAATCCCAGTGTTAAAGTTGAATATATTGCGACAGATTCGGTGCGTCAAAATATTCCGTGGGTAAGATATACAAACCTGAAAACAGGCGAATCACAGGTGTTTGAAGACGAAGATAATAAATTATCGGAAGAGGAGATGAGTTCCTACGAAATTCGTGAGATGGATTGTATGGATTGTCATAATCGTCCTTCGCACGATTATCGTCCGCCCTTCAGGTTTATCAATGAAGCCATCGCTGCAGGAGATATTTCAAAAGATATTCCCGAAATTAAAATGAAAGCTATGGAGGTGCTCAATTTGGATTTTCCAACTACTGACAGCGCTATGCAGTATATTCAGCAGGAGGTTGATTCGTATTACGCAGAATATTATGAAGATTTTTATGCAGAAAATAAGGCACTGATCACTCAGGCAATATCGGCAATGCAACATGAATTTAGTTTAAACGTGTTTCCTGAAATGAAAGTGAAATGGAATGCTTATCATAACAACATCGGACATATGGAATTCAATGGGTGTTTCCGTTGCCATAATGATAAACATTCAACGCCACGTGGAAAGGTAATATCAAAGGATTGCAATTTGTGTCATAGCATTGTTGCACAGGGAACTCCCGATACACTTCAGATTGGATCAATTAAACAAAGCCTTGACTTTGTTCATCCCAATGATCCCTATGAAGACTGGAAGGAATATCTTTGTGTAGAGTGCCACATCGATCTTTATTAGAATCGGCAACGTAAAAAAACCGGAGATTTAGAAACCTCCGGTTTTTTTGTGCCTTTTATTTAATACTATTTGATAAGCACTTTTGAACTATACGTGGTTTTTCCATCCTTAAGGCTAACAAAATATAAGCCTTTCACCTGGTTCGACAGGTCAATCATTACATTAGGGTTATTACTGATTCCAATAGTTTGAACTTCTTTACCCTGCGAATTGAAAATTGTAAGTGAAGCATCCTGATTCAGGTCTGGATTAAATGTTACAAAGAATTTTCCTTCCGAAGGATTTGGAGATATAGTAAAGGATAAATTGTCATTATCACGGATGCCTACAATTGGCAGGTTAATTTCCTGAGTTTGCTCATCCGTGCAATCCTCATATTGTGCTGTTAAACTTACCATGAAAGTTCCGGCTCCTGTATAAACATGTTGAGGATTCTCTTCTGTGCTTGTATTCCCGTCACCAAAATCCCACAGATATGACGTTGCATTTTGAGAAAGATTAATAAAATCAATGGTGAAATCACTACCTGAATATTGAAAATCTGATTCAGGGCTTGGATTAACGACTATTGCATTCTCTTTTGTCTCAGTTAATGAACCATTGATTGTTAAAGAAATGGTTTTGGCACCCGGAGTTGTGTATGAAACAGTATGAGGACCGGCTCCGGTGGCAGTAGCAGGCTCAGCGCCATCGCCAAATGCCCATTCCCAGGAAGTAGCATTTACTGATTCATCAGTAAAAGTTACCGATTCCCACTGGCAAATTGCAGTTGCATCCATTGTAAAGTCGGCAACCAATGGTGTGAATTCAAATTCAATGTCTTTATAATAGGTTTCATCAGCCGGTGTAAGCGAAATTGGATTCGGGCCCTTCTCAAATGTTAGCGTGTAAATTGGTCCCTGTGCATGTTGCTCAGTAAATTCAACCCAAACAGTATATTCACCATCCGGAACAATATTGCCATCCAGATCTACAAAATCCCAGCTTACAGTGTGTGTTTGATGCGAAGTTAAAGTGGAACCGGTAATGGCATCCACAACATTGTAATTCGATGCAGCTTTCCAGGTGTATAAATACTGCTTTCGCTGATTTGCCATGGCTTTTCTTGTTTTAATAAATCCATCCGAATCTTCAACCCAAATGGCCAGCACATGACGTGGTGAAAAATTGCCTCCCGATGTAACTGTTCTGATAGTAAATGTCATTTCTCCACCGGAAGCCGCTTTTTCCTGTGTCTCATTTTTCTGTTTAATTTCCTGGCTTTTCATTTCAAAAGGACTGAAAACCAGTATTAATGCGATAATTAAAAGTAAAAAGTTCTTCATGTTTAAATATTTAGATTTGTACATGCAAGATTAATGAATTATTTTTTGTTAATACGAATTTTTTATTCTTAAATTTGCACCCCTGTTTTAAATGGTGCATGTAGCTCAGTCTGGTTAGAGCATCGGATTGTGGTTCCGAGGGTCGTGGGTTCAAGTCCCATCTTGCACCCAAAAAAGAAAACCATCTTCATTTTGAAGATGGTTTTCTTTTTGAGATATAACCAATAATAATGTATCTTTTTTTACCTTACCTTATTATAGATCAATCTTTTAGCATTACTTTGTAGTTGAAAAACCGGTGCCGGTATGGAATTTTATTGGTCCAACCCAGTTACTTGAGGATTCGTCACATACTTTTTGTATGTAAAGGAACAGTGTTGTTCTGGAAGGCAATCCATCAACGGTAACTTCATTAACTTCATTTGGTTGTCCAAGGGTAAAAGCCCTTTGCAGCATATTGCCCGTTCCTGGAACAAAACCGGGTTCACCTACTTCAACCATGTAAATTTCGTCAGTAGTTGCTACCCAATTTACACTAACAGAACTTGGTGTTACTGCGGAAATTCCAACTTTGTGAGGAGCGTCACATTGTGTGGCGCCAATTCCAATACTCTGGCCGAAAGAATAGCTTGAAATAGCCAGAATAACTGCTACGAATAGCATTTTTGTTGTTTTCATAAATGAATCTTTTAAGGTTTGTACTTGAAATGTTTTTCACATTTCATTTTAAATAACTGTTCACAATTCGTGTCCAGAGGTTACCCAATATAATGCCAATCAGAGGTTAACTCTCTGAATCTGCTAATATTGGGAAATAACAGCGAATTGTTTTTTATATGTTAGTGGATTGAATGTATACAATTTCGGATGAAAACCATCGATATCGTATAGTGAAAAATGTAAAGCTTCAAAAATCGGTTTGTCGTTATCCGTTTTCCGGTGATTTATCAATTAGATCTTTTCGGCCGGTCGCTTTGGGTTTTTTTAGAAAAATTTTCCAAAAAACCCAACCCAAACCTACCAATAAATGTAACATAACTATACTTCCAAGGATGATCACCAAATTCAATTCAGACATGGTTACTGCTTTAAATTACCTCTTGATACCCCAAATACTTCATCTTTTTCAATGTTGCCATAGGGCTCGATGTGCACAAGCACGTCGTACACATGAGGAATGTTTTGTTTCAATTTCAATTCTATTTTTTTGGCAATTTCATGAGCTTCTGAAACGACGATAGAGCCATCTACCTCGATATCCAAAGCGATCAGGTACAAGTCCGCAAGTTTCCTGACCCTGATACGATGTGGATTATGCGCACCTTTTACCTGATCAACCGATTTAAAAATTTTGAAATAAATTTCAGTATCTGGCATACCATCCATTAGCTCCAGGTTGGTTTCTCTAAAAATGTTAAAAGCAACCCACATAATCCACAAACTAACCAGAAGTGCTGTGATGAGATCAAGTACAGGCATTTTCAGAAGGAAAGTAAAGATCAAACCCAACAACACAGATATCGAAATCAGAATATCATTACGCATGTTTTTGGCGTTTGCAATAATCATCGAACTTTGATAACTTTTCCCAACTTTAAATTGCCATGCCGAAAGAAAAGCTTTTACGATAATGCTCACAACGGTAATATAAATAGCTATTATGGAAGGCATTTCACGAGGCTCTGAAGAGAATAACTTTCCGGCAGTGGAGATCATTAATTGCGCTCCTGCAAAAAAAATGATGAAAGATAAAACTTTGGTAGAAATCGTTTCTGCTTTCCTGTATCCATAAGGATATTTGCTGTCGGGCGGTTTACTGATGATGCGGGTAGTAAACAAAGTGATAAAATAGGTAACTACATCTGACAAGCTGTCGATCCCATCTCCGATTACTGCAAAACTACCAGATATAAATCCAACGACAATTTTGAGTACAGATAAAAAAAAGTTTCCTGCAATTCCCACCCATGATGCTTTCCGAAGCATCCTGAGCCGTTCTGTATTGTTATGGTTTGCCATGACTATCTCTGCAAAAATAATTGAAAATACGCTGAACCCGGAAATGAAAGACAATTCGCTGAGTAAATTGAAAAGCGAACGCTTGTTCAGTTTCGTATTGAAACCGAATAAATCTTTTTTACTTTTGAACCAAAATTTAAAGATGGGAAAACCATGCATACATTGTGGTGAAGATTGTGGCAAACATCCTGTTTTGTGGGATGATAAACCGTTTTGTTGCAATGGATGCAAAACCGTTTACCAAATACTCAACGAAAAAGAGCTTAAACAATATTACCAGATTGAAAAGATGCCTGGCATCAGGGTCGAGACCGAACCTGTCGGCGAAAAATATGCTTATCTTGATCTGGAAGAAATTAAAACAAAACTGCTCGATTTTTCGGATGGTGGAATCAGTAAAGTAAACCTTTTTATTCCATCCATTCACTGCGCTTCGTGTATATGGCTGCTTGAAAATCTTAGCACCTTACATTCAGGTGTTATTAATTCAACCGTTAATTTTCCGAGGAAGGAGGCTAACATTACTTTTAAGGAAGATGAAATAACCCTTCGCCAGGTGGTTGAACTTCTTGCTTCCATTCATTATATTCCTGAAATTACGCTCGAGAAGTCATCTGAGGATCCAACCAAAAAAAGTAACAAAACCCTTCTGCTAAAAATCGGGATTACTGGATTTGTATTGATGAATGTGATGATGTATAACTTTCCGGAATATTTGCCCGGTGGTGAACTCCTCGAAAATGACTTTCGAAGGTTATTCGGATGGTTGAGTCTTGCTTTGTCGATCCCTGTGGTGGTTTATACAAGCAACGATTATTATCTTTCAGCTTATAAAAGTCTGAAGCATAAGATCATCAGCATCGATTTGCCCATTGCGATCGGAATAATCACACTTTTTTTACAAAGCGCTTTCGACATTATCACTGATACAGGTATAGGCTATATCGACTCCCTTACGGGATTGGTTTTTTTCCTGTTGATCGGAAAGTGGTACCAGGGAAAAACGTATCAGGCGCTTTCTTTCGAAAGAGATTATAAATCGTATTTTCCAATAGCCGTTACGAAAATAGTTGATGGTAAAGAGGAGATCATCCCGCTCGAAAAACTTGCCGAAGGTGACCATATCCTGGTACGGAACCAGGAATTGATCCCTGCTGATTCACGAATTCTGAAAGGCGATGCCAATATCGATTACAGTTTTGTAACCGGCGAATCACTCCCGGTTTCAAAGGAGGTAGGGGACCTGATATTTGCGGGTGGCCGTCAGGTTGGTAGCTCTATCGAATTGGAGGTTTACAAAGCTGTTGAGCAAAGTTACCTCACACAGTTATGGAATCAGGAGAAATCAGCAGATAAATTCGATTCCAGGCTTAACACACTGATCAATATGGTAAGCCAGTATTTTACGGCGATTATTTTGGCAATAGCAATCGGTGCGGGAGCTTATTGGTTGTTTATCGACAAAAGGCTGGCTGTTTTTGTATTTACTTCGGTGTTGATTGTAGCATGCCCATGTGCGCTTGCCCTTACTGTACCTTTCACATTTGGTAGCACAATCAGACAATTTGGCCGTCGGGGATTCTATCTGAAAAAGACGGATGTAATCGAACAACTGAATAAGATTAAGGCCATTGTGTTTGATAAAACCGGTACCATAACCCAGAATAAAGCACTGAAAGCTGATTTTATCGGTGAAATGCTTTCGGATGAAACCATCCTTAAAATAAAGTCGATTGTACGACACAGTACGCATCCACTGAGTGCAGGCTTGTTTTTAAGCTTGCCCGGAAATGATTTTTATCAGGTTGATAACTTTAAAGAACTTCCCGGGATGGGTATCACAGGGTTTATCGCTGGAAGTCGGTTTAATATCGGATCCAAAAAATTTGTGATGGGAAAAGCAGAAGAGGAACTGGGTCTTAAAACGAGGGTTTATGTATCGAAAGATGCAAAAGCACTTGGCTTTTTCCAACTCGAAAATCAGTACAGGCAAGGATTGGGAGAGGTAATTTCCGATTTGAAAACCAACTTTGAACTACATCTGCTAACCGGTGATAACGAAGCTGAAAAGCAAAATCTGATACCTCTCTTTGGAGATGAATCAAAATTGCAATTTAATCAATCGCCAACAGATAAGCTCGCATATGTAAAAAACCTGAAGTCGGATGGAAAAACCGTGCTGATGGTTGGAGACGGATTGAACGATGCAGGTGCACTGAACGAAAGCGACGTGGGAATAACCATAGCCGATGATATTTATCACTTTTCACCGGCCTGTGACGCCATCCTCGAATCGAAACAGTTTATGAACCTCAATAAATTTATCCGTTTCACACACACAAGTCTCACTGTGGTCAGGATCAGTTTTGTTATTTCTTTTATCTATAATATCGGTGGATTGTATTTTGCAGTATCTGGCCTGCTAACTCCGGTAATAGCGGCAATTCTGATGCCGATAAGTTCTGTATCAGTAGTGGCTTTCGCAACTTTCACCATCGCACATTTTGCCAGGCGAAACCTTTCATTCGGCAAAAATTGATTGGGTGCAAACAGGTATTTTAATATTTTGTTCAGATACTTTTTCACCCTTACTTTTAAAATGATTAATTTTACGACTTGCATTCCGGCTTGGAACCCCTGTAAATATTAAAAACAAAGGGTTTTATGTCTGTTGATAAATATGGTGTTAAAATTTTGTTAAATTAATTTATATCCATATTTTTGTATCGAAATACCTGAATTATAAATGTCGGTCATATTTTTTTTAATAGCCATTGGAATTATTGTTGCAGGCGGGTTTTTGGCCGCCTTCATCTGGTCAGTAAAATCAGGTCAATACGACGATGACTATACCCCCTCGGTAAGGATGCTCTTCGATAACTATGCTCCGGAAGATGATCACGTTCAGGAAGCCGAAGAAAGAAAGCCGGAGAATGCGTCATCCCCGAAAAAGAATTCAAAAACATCTAATCGTAATAATAACAAATCATGATTTTATGGCACTAGAGAAATTTACCTATGACAACAGTTTAGCGAAATCGTTTGCAGTCGCTACCATTGTGTGGGGTGTGGTCGCATTCCTTGTCGGATTGATCGCAGCTTTTGCAATTTTATGGCCGGCCGTCAGCATGGAGCTTCCATTTCTGACTTTCGGCAGGCTCAGACCTTTGCACACCAATGCAGCGATTTTTGCATTTGTAGGAAACGCGATTTTCGCAGGGGTCTATTATTCAACCCCGCGTCTGCTGAAAACTTCTATTTTCAGCAAAACCCTGGGATGGCTCAATTTCTGGGGATGGCAACTGATCATTGTATTGGCTGCTGTTACGCTTCTTGCCGGTATCACTACCGGGAAAGAGTATGCCGAGCTTGAATGGCCCATCGATATTCTTATCGCTGCTGTTTGGGTTATTTTTGGATGGAACCTGATTGGAACAATCCTGAAAAGAAGAACAAAACACATCTATGTGGCTATTTGGTTCTACATTGCAACCTTTGTTACAGTGGCCGTTCTTCATATTGTAAATTCTTTTGAATTACCTATTTCATTACTGAAGAGCTATTCACTTTATGCAGGTGTTCAGGATGCCCTGGTTCAATGGTGGTATGGTCATAATGCAGTGGCTTTTTTCCTTACTACCCCCATTCTCGGGTTGATGTATTACTTCGTGCCAAAGGCTGCCAATCGCCCGATTTACTCCTATAAGCTTTCTATTATCCACTTCTGGGCG
The DNA here is from genome assembly GCA_020438135.1 of Bacteroidales bacterium. GTDB lineage: Bacteria > Bacteroidota > Bacteroidia > Bacteroidales > JAADJA01 > JAADJA01. The sequence goes on from JAGQVF010000094.1 coordinate 17,137, forward strand.
CTAATTTTCATTTACATTTGGGCAGGTCCTCATCACTTGCTCTATTCATCAACTCCGGATTGGGCGCAGGCGCTTGGTGTTGTTTTTTCAATTGCCCTGATCGCACCATCATGGGGTGGTATGATCAATGGGTTGCTTACCCTTAGAGGTGCCTGGGACAAAGTGCGTCAGGATCCTGTTTTAAAAATGTTTGTTGTCGGTATCACTGCATATGGGATGTCAACCTTCGAAGGCCCGATGCTTTCGCTCAAGAGTGTAAATGCCATCAGCCACTTCACCGACTGGACAATTGCCCACGTACACATCGGAACCCTTGGATGGAACGGTATGCTTACTTTCGGTATGTTATACTGGTTATTCCCAAGATTCTATAAAGTAAAACTCTATTCAACATCAATGGCAAATGCACATTTCTGGCTTGCCACACTTGGTATGCTGTTTTTTGCCATACCGCTCTATTTTGCCGGATTTACCCAGGCATTGATGTGGAAACAATTTACCGCTGAAGGATACTTAAAATATACCAACTTCCTCGAAACTTATACACAGATTCGTCCTATGCACATGTTACGTGCCTTTGGTGGTATCCTTTATCTGACCGGAGCAGTTTTGATGGTTATCAACCTGATTAAAACAGCCAAAGCCGGGAAATTTGTAAAATTTGAAGAGGATCAGGCTTCTGCCCTTGAAATCAAAGATTACGGAAAAGAAACTTGGCACCGTCGTTTGGAAAGAAAACCGGTTACTTTTACCATTTGGGCGTTGATCGCTATCCTGATAGGTGGGGTGGTTGAGTTTATTCCCATGTTCCTGATCAAATCAAATGTGCCGACAATTGCCAGCGTGCAGCCATATACACCACTCGAGCTGGAGGGACGTGATATTTATATAAGAGAAGGTTGTTACAATTGCCATTCTCAAATGATCAGGCCATTCCGGTCGGAGGTCGAAAGATATGGTGAGTATTCCAAAGCAGGAGAAAACGTATATGATCATCCTTTCCAATGGGGATCGAGAAGAACCGGACCTGATTTGGCCAGGGAAGGTGTGAAAGGAAAGCTATACAAACCGGATTCATGGCATTATGAACACTTTATGAATCCACAAAAAACGGATATTCACTCCATCATGCCACCGTATCCCTGGTTGGCTGATTGGGACATCAACATCGAAAACATTCCCAGGAAAATAAGGGCTATGCAAACGCTTGGAGTTCCTTATCCTGAAGGATATGATGAAAAAGCTGTTGCCGATTTAAAAGCACAGGCAGCAAAAATTGCCGGTGGTCTCCGAGATGCAGGTATCGAGGTTGAAGATCAAAAACAGATCATCGCCCTGATCGCCTATATGCAAAGGCTTGGAACCGACATTTCGAAAAATGCCGGAAGTAGTATGGTTTCCAAATAAATAATCCATGTCTAAAATTGTACATACATTATTGGAAAATGTCGCCTGGTTACACGATTTATCAGGTATCCTGACACTTTTTTTCACCCTGATCTTTGTGGTTGTAATTATTAGGGTACTTCGTTGGAAAAAAGAAGATGTAGAGGAATACAAAAGATTACCTCTCACTGATAATGAAAGTGAAAACCAGTAAATAAATAGTAAAAATATGGCTACAGAAGATAAAATGAAAAATACCGGACAGGACTATGAAATAGATACCCTGACCAATGATCGTTTGATTAAAGACCACGAATATGATGGTATTCGTGAGCTCGATAATGATCTACCGCCATGGTGGAAATGGCTTTTTTACATAACCATTGCTTTTGGTATCATTTATATGGTAAGGATGTTTGTGCTCGACTCAGATGATCTTTATCAGGAGCGTGAATATCAAAAAGCGATGGCTGAGGCTGCAAGCGTGGTTCCTGAAAAAGCCAAAAACTTTGAGATCAAAGTTCTTACCGATGAATCGGATCTTGCTGCAGGAAAGGAGATATTCGCCAGCATCTGTAAAGTTTGCCACCTGGATGACGGTGGTGGTTTGGTTGGACCCAACATGACCGATGATTACTGGATTCACGGTAATACGGTTGAAGATATGTTTAACGTGGTTACCAATGGGGTGATCGAAAAAGGTATGATCCCTTACAAAGATCAGCTTTCACCCACTCAACGTTTGCAGGTAGTTAGTTATATTATCGAAAAAATTCACGGTACAACACCTGCTGCTCCTAAAGCTCCACAAGGGGAACAAATGGAATGGCCCTACTAACAATAAAATTACTGAATGATTTGGCTATAGCTTATCCTATAGCCAAATTTTTTCGTCAAACCGTTTATATCGAATTTATTTATATGGATCGCATATGAGTGATAAAAATCAACAAGCAGGAGGTAGTTTTCGTGATAAACTCACAACTGTTAATGAACAGGGAAAACGTGTTTGGGTTTATCCAAAGAAACCTAAAGGTAAACTTTATAATTACAGAAGGATCGTTGCCTCGGTACTTTTACTTTTCTTTTTTGCAGCTCCGTTTATAAAGTACAAAGGTGACCCGATATTATTATTAAACATAATCGAACGAAAGTTCATCATCTTCGGAGTGATTTTTTGGCCACAGGATTTTCATCTTATTGTTTTATCGATTATCTCGCTGGTAGTATTTATTATCCTTTTTACGGTCATATTCGGACGGTTATTTTGTGGCTGGGTTTGTCCGCAAACAATTTTTATGGAGTTTGTTTTCCGCCAGATCGAATACCTGATTGAAGGTGATTTTAATAAACAAAAGAAACTCGCCAGGCAGGAATGGAATTTCGAAAAAATCTGGAAAAAGACTTTGAAGCACCTGGTATTTTATACCATTGCTTTTATTGTGGCCAACACATTTCTGGCCTACCTCATTGGTATCGACCAGTTAAAATTGCTTGTTACAGACGGCCCATTTGAACATACAGTAAGCTTTATCGCCATTGTAGCTTTTTCGGGTGCCTTCTACTTTATTTTCGCTTTTTTCCGCGAACAGGTATGTACCATTGCCTGTCCTTACGGACGTTTACAGGGCGTTTTGCTCGATGAGAAATCCGTTGTTGTAGCCTATGATTACAAACGCGGCGAGCCCAAAGGAAGATATAATCCGAACGAAGACAGGGCGGAGGCAGCTAAAGGTGATTGCATCGATTGTAACAGTTGTGTTCAGGTTTGTCCTACAAATATCGATATCCGCAACGGTACACAGCTCGAATGTATCAATTGCACAGCCTGCATCGATGCTTGCAACACCGTGATGGACCGTGTTAAATTGCCACGGGGATTGATCAGATACGACAGTGAAAAGGGAATTTCCGAACGAACAAAAACCATCTTTACACCCAGGGCTATTGCATATTCCGCATTTCTTACGGCACTATTGATTCTGGTGGGAACACTCTTCACCCTGAGGACAGATTTTGAAACCAATATTTTTCGTCAACGTGGAACACTTTTCCAGGAATACGGTGAAAATAGCTACAGCAATATCTATCAATTTGAAATTGTAAATAAAACAAGGCAAACACATAAAGTAGAGGTAAAGCTGCTGGAACCGGAAGGTGAAATTGTTACTATGGGCGAACCTATGGTGATAGAAAAGGGCGAAGTTAAATCGGGTAACTTTCTGGCTGTGCTCGATAAAAACAGACTTTCTTCATCAAATACAAAATTGAAGCTCGCTGTCTACTCTGATGGAAAGCAGATCGATACCTACGAAGTTACGTTTGTAGGACCCAATGCACTCGACAAACAATAGCACAATGAAAATAAAATGGAACTGGGGCACGGGCATTTTACTGGCAATTATCCTGTTTATGGGATTTATCATAGTTTTGGTAACTTTTACTGTTCGGCAAAATTTCGATCTGGTTGAAAAAGACTACTATCCAAAGGCACTGGAATATCAGCAGCAGATCGATAAAGAACAAAATGCCCGATTGTTGGCAGAAAAGGTTATGGTGGAGAATACGGGTCCCGCAATCCGGCTTACTTTCCAGGAAATGTTTGAACCATCCGGTATTTCAGGAACCGTAACATTTTACCGTCCATCGGATAAATCAGGCGATATCGTGTATGAGATTTCCCTCGATTCGGCAGGTATACAACAATTTAACACGGCAACCCTTCAGGATGGAAAATACATTCTGAAGATTGATTACCGTGTTGGCGGGAAGTTATATTTTCAGGAAGAACCGGTTTATATTAATATATTTTAGTACGTATGGAACTCATAACAGCATTTATGATCGGATTGGTGGGTAGTTTACATTGCCTCGGTATGTGTGGCCCCATAGCTGTAGCCTTACCGTTGAAAAAACATTCGTGGTCAATGAAAGTAGCCGGTGGTTTGCTGTATAACATGGGTAGAATAACTACCTATGCCCTGATGGGTGCCATTTTCGGATTGCTGGGCCTGGGAATTGCACTTGCCGGATTCCAGCAATGGGCATCTATTGGCCTGGGCATACTGATGATCATTTCAGTTCTGTTTCCTGTAATATTTCGCGAAAAAATAAAAATAGATAAAATTTTTACTGGATATGCCGGCAGACTCATTGGCCGTTTCAGGGTGCTGTTCAGCGACGGTTCGATGGGCTCACTGCTCGGAATTGGACTTTTAAACGGGTTGCTGCCCTGTGGTCTGGTCTATATGGCACTGGCGGGAGCCATCAACACCAACGATGTTTTACTTGGAATGGTTTTTATGATCATGTTTGGTATCGGAACAACTCCCGCTTTATTGGCTTTGTCGCTTGCAGGTAATGTAATCAGTACCCAACTTCGTAGAAAGGTGAGCAAAGTAGTCCCTGTATTTATTGTGATTCTCGGAATCATTTTTATTCTTCGTGGCATGAGTCTCGGTATACCTTATATCAGTCCACCACCCGAAAAACTCGAACTGCACCAGGGATCCGGAATGAAAATGGAAATGAATACCAGCGAACCCTGCTGCCATTAATACTTCTTCTGTTTTATCGACGAAGGATCCTTATATCTCAATAATTATTCCTGATAAAAAATAGTCTACTATAAGGTAAGCTTATATTGTGTTAACTTCTTATTATAGTTATTGAATTTTTTTTGTACATTACTAACTTCAAAAAACTATACACATGGAAAATAGCACACCAAAGAGCACAACCAATAATGCTCATTCAGGCGAAAGAAAGGAAAACAATTCCGCTTTGGCCAATCATGACAGAAAACATGCTGCCGGTGGTGGGACACAAAACCGCGATTGGTGGCCCAATCAACTTAATCTGAATATCCTCCGACAACATTCAAATCTTTCCAACCCGATGGGTGAGGATTTTGATTATGCTAAAGAATTTGAAAAGCTGGATCTGGAAGAAGTGAAAAAAGATTTGCTTAAAGTGATGACCGATTCACAGGATTGGTGGCCGGCCGATTTTGGTCATTATGGCCCATTTTTCATCAGGATGGCCTGGCATAGTGCCGGAACTTACCGGATTCACGATGGTCGGGGAGGTGGAGGAACCGGATCGCAACGTTTTGCACCGCTCAACAGCTGGCCCGATAATACCAATCTTGATAAGGCCCGTCGTCTGATATGGCCTGTAAAACAGAAATATGGTAAAATGATATCCTGGGCCGATCTGCTCATTCTTACCGGAAATGTGGCACTCGAATCGATGGGCTTCAAAACTTTCGGATTTGCCGGTGGTCGTGTGGATATTTGGGAGCCTCTGCAGGATATTTATTGGGGATCGGAAAAAGAGTGGCTGGATGATAAGCGCTATTCAGGTGAAAGAAAGCTTGAAAATCCGCTTGCCGCCGTTCAAATGGGTTTGATCTATGTGAACCCGCAAGGTCCTAACGGCAATCCCGATCCAAAACTGGCCGCTCATGATATTCGTGAAACTTTCAGGCGTATGGCCATGAACGACGAAGAAACCGTTGCATTAATTGCCGGTGGCCACTCTTTCGGAAAAACACATGGGGCAGGTCCCGCAACGCACAAAGGTCCCGAACCCGAAGTTTCACCAATTGAGGAACAGGGCCTGGGATGGAAAAGCAGTTACAAATCAGGGAAAGGCGGAGATACAATTACCGATGGGGAAGAAGTTACCTGGACCAAAACCCCAACCCAATGGAGCAACAATTTTTTTGAAAATCTCTTTGAGCATGAATATGAACTGACTAAAAGTCCGGCCGGGGCCTACCAATGGGTGGCTAAAGATGCGGATGATATCATTCCCGATGCTCATGATGCTTCAAAAAAGCACAAACCAACCATGCTTACAACCGATCTATCCTTAAGGTTCGATCCGGAATATGAAAAGATTTCGAGGCGATTTTATGAGAATCCTGATGCGTTTGCAGATGCTTTTGCCCGTGCATGGTTCAAACTTACACATCGCGATATGGGCCCGAAAGCCCGCTATCTCGGTCCGGAGGTTCCTGCAGAAGATCTGCTTTGGCAGGATCCTGTTCCGCCGGTCACACATAAACTGGTTGACGACAGTGATGTAGATGATTTGAAAAATAAAATTCTGAGTTCGGGTTTAACGGTATCCGAGCTGGTTTCGACAGCCTGGGCTTCAGCTTCCACCTTTCGGGGTTCTGATAAAAGGGGAGGGGCCAATGGCGCACGGATCCGTCTCGAACCACAAAAAAACTGGGAGGTGAACAATCCCGCTCAACTTTCGAAGGTTCTCAACCAGCTTGAAAATATTCAGCAGGAGTTTAACGGCCGGCAACCTGGCGGCAAAATGATCTCGATGGCCGACCTGATCGTTTTAGCTGGATGTGCAGGTATCGGGAAAGCTGCTAAAGATGCAGGATTTGAAATCAAAGTGCCGTTCACTCCCGGACGTACAGATACCACACAAGAACTTACCGATATAGAAGCTTTTGACGTGCTTGAGCCCCTTGCCGATGGGTTCAGAAATTATGTAAGGACTAAATACCTTGATTCAACCGAAGCGATGTTGATCGACAGGGCTCAGCTCCTTACCCTTACTGCTCCCGAAATGACCGTGCTCATTGGTGGTATGCGTGTGCTGGGTGCGAATTGGGATGGTTCCGGTCACGGTGTATTTACCGATCGAAAAGGACAACTTACCAACGACTTTTTCATCAACCTGATCGATATGGGTACAGAATGGAAACCACTTTCGGAGGAGAAAGAA
>JAGQVF010000095.1 GCA_020438135.1 Bacteroidales bacterium
AATTCCTGTTTCAGTAGCTACTATAAATTTTTTTGCTTCACTGTTTGATGTATATTTAAGCAGGGCGGTTGTTGATCCAACAAAATCAGCCAATTCCAAAACCGGAGCCTTACATTCGGGATGCGCGATCAGTTTTGCATCCGGATTATCAACTTTCATATTGATAACTGCTTCGGTGGTCAGTACATCATGTACTTCGCAGGTTCCATCCCATAAAACCATATTTCGACCTGTAACACGATTGATGTATCCTCCCAGGTTTTTATCGGGTGCAAAAATGATCTTTTCATCTTTTGGAAAAGATTCAACAATTTGCACAGCATTTCCTGATGTACAGATCACATCCGAAAGAGTTTTTATATCAGCTGTACAATTGATGTATGAAATCACAGTATGACCCGGATGTTTTTCAAGGAATTTTTTAAACTCTTCTTTTGGAGCAGAATCTGCAAGCGAACATCCTGCTTCCAAATCGGGTAGTAAAACTTTGGTTTCGGGATTCAGTATTTTAGCTGTCTCAGCCATAAAATGAACCCCGGCAAAAACGATGATCTCATTGTCGGTTTGTGAAGCTTTTTGTGCCAATCCTAAACTATCCCCCACATAATCCGCAATATCCTGTATTTCAGGAACCTGGTAATAATGAGCAAGTAATATGGCGTTTTTTTCTTTTTTTAGTGCCAAAATTTTTTCGGCCAGTGACAAATCCGGTTTTACAGTTATGTTCTCTTCAAACATTATAAATAAATATTTTTTTAAATAAATTTTATTGTTGTAATAAGCCTGTTAGTTGTGTTTGAAATTAATAAACCTATTCATTGACTTTTTGATTTTCTATCACTTATTAACAGGAAATTCACAGTTATTAGTGTTGTATTTTAATTCATTACGACTTTTTTAACGAATGTTAATAACCATATGTTGTCAAAAAAATGGCAACTGATTTATCATCATTACCTGTTAAGATCATGAAGACATTTTGTGAATTTTCGATGTAAATCCAATTTGTTTTTTTCCATTCATTCCCGATTGTTAACAACAGTTTTAACTTTCAGATTTTTGTAACAAAAGTACGCAGATATAAACAGACCGATGTTGAAAAAAGTAAGTTTTTGAAAATTAGAAGTATGTGATTCAGTCTGAATCATCGCAAGCGAATAAAGCGTTAATTTTTAATTATATGTAGGTTTTATCATTATTTTTGTTTGGCAAAAATTTATCAACATGTTCGACAAAGCAGAAGTACTGCCCATTGCGACGGATCATGCAGGATTCACCCTGAAAGCTTACCTGATTGAAAAATTGACTGCAAAAGGATACCATGTAAAAGATTTCGGTCCTTTTTCAGAGGATCGCGTTGATTATCCTGATTTTATTCATCCTTTAGCCAGGGCGATAAATGATAAAACTTACCGGTTTGGAATCATTTTATGTGGAAGCGGTCAGGGAGCCAGCATAACAGCTAATAAATATGCAGGTGTAAGAGCTGCTTTATGTTGGGATAAAGAACAGGCAGCCCTGAGCAGGAAGCATAACAATGCCAACATCGTATCCCTGCCGGCACGCTTTATCGATTTTGATGTGGCAGTTGAAATCGTTGAAATATTTCTCCAAACTGAATTTGAGGGAGGAAGGCATACCCTCAGGGTTGAAAAAATTTCGCGAACGCAATAAGTCAAATACCAATATGACAGAGATTTACCAAAAATTTCAACGGGATTCTGAAAGAAAAGCTTTTGATCTGGAGCACAGGATCAAGATCAACTTTAATATTTCAAAATACAATGCTGCCGTCGAAAAAGGTAAATCGTTATACAGCAATCAGGCACTTGCTAAAAAGCGGGCATCTTCCATCAAACATAAGGTAATCAATAACCTTGATCAATATTTGGTGGATTTTGTGGCAAATTTCGAAAAAAACGGAGGTAAGGTTATTTGGGCACCGGATGCCGGGGATGCAACCCGCGAAATTCTCGAAATTATCAATAAACATAAAGGTACCCGGGTGGTTAAGTCGAAATCGATGATTACCGAAGAGATTGAATTAAATGAGTTTCTTGAAAAAAACAAAATTCATGTTCTCGAAACCGACCTGGGAGAATACATTGTACAACTGGCAGGTGAAAAACCATATCATATTGTTACCCCTGCCATGCATAAATCGCGCGATGACATTGCAGAACTATTTCATCAAAAAATAAATACTCCGAGAGAAAGTACCCCCGAGGAACTCACCGGCTATGTACGTGAAAAGCTCAGAAAAGAGTTTACTAGTGCAGATGTGGGTATTACGGGAGCCAATTTTCTTATTGCCGACACCGGATCGGTTTGCATCACCGAAAATGAAGGAAACGGTTTGATGTCGATGTCTTTCCCGAAAGTGCACATTGCCATCGCCGGGGTTGAAAAAATCATTCCTTCCTTAACTGACCTCGACCTGTTCTGGCCTTTGCTTGCAACTCACGGCACCGGGCAGTTTATGACGGTTTATAATTCGATCATTTCAGGACCACGAAAAAAAGACGAAACCGATGGACCGGAAGAAATGTATCTTGTATTGCTTGAAAATAACAGGTCGGAAGTATTAAAACATACTGCGCAAAGAGTGGGTCTGAAATGTATCCGCTGTGGAGCCTGTTTAAATGCTTGTCCGGTATACAGGAACATTGGCGGACATACTTACGCTACCACATACAGTGGCCCGATAGGTTCAGTAATTACCCCGCATTTGAAAGGAATGAAAAACTACCGGCACCTGAGTTTTGCTTCCTCTCTGTGTGGTAATTGCACAGAGGTTTGCCCTGTGAATATTCCACTTCACGAAATGTTGCTTGTAAACCGGAACGAAGCTATCAAAAAAGGTGTGGTTTCTACGGCTGAAAAAATATCGATGGGGGGGATGAAACAGTTTCTTGTCAAACGGAAGCGAATGGATATGTTCAATGCCAGATTAAAAAACATGGGAATGCAAATGTTTTTTAAGAATGCCTGGGGACCTCATCGTGAACTTCCCCGGTTTGCGAAAAAATCATTCCGCGAAATGTGGATTGAAAAAAGGGGATAAACAGAGATAAAACAGTTGTTTTTTATTTTCCACCCTTATTTTGTTCTAATCCAACAGTTCCGACAGTTTTGCCTGCAGTTCTTCTCCTCTTAGATTTTTGGCAATGATGGTTCCTTCGGGATCAAGTAATACATTTGATGGAATTGATTTTACAGCATATAAATTGCTGGCTTCATTATTCCATTGTTTCAGATCCGAAACGTGGTGCCACGTTAGATTATCGGCTTCAACAGCTTCCAGCCATTTGTCTTTTTTAGAATCGAGTGAAACCCCGAGAATATCAAAGCCTTTATCTTTATATTGTTGGTAAGCCTCCACTACAAAAGGATTTTCCCTGCGACAGGGTCCGCACCATGAAGCCCAGAAATCGACCAACAGATAATTTCCATAAAGAGAAGAGAGCGTAACGGGATTTCCTTCCATGTCATCCATGGTAAAATCAACTGCCGGTTGACCTATTGCCACTCGTTTTAAAGTTGCCACACGCTCTTTCAGGTTTTTCACATATACCGATTCCGATATAGATGGATCGAATTTATTAACTACCGGTTCCAGGTCTTGTTCATCAAACAAATAGGAATTTCGGTCAACACTGTAAGCTGCAATAACCGAATTATTGTGCGTCATTGCATTATCTAGCAGGAATTGCATTTGTTGGTCCTCGACGTCTTCATATTCCTGGTTCCATTTTTCAAAAGCTTCCTCATCATCATTGGCACGGGCTTCTTTGATGTTATTATAAGCTTCGTTCATCATGTCGTCAAACATTTTCATTTTTTCCTGGTGGGCTAAAAATTCAACCTGTGCCTGTGAACCGCTTATTTCAGCATTTTTGAAATCATCAGCGCTGGCTGTAAAGGTAATTTCAGATGGCTCTGCAAAGAACGAAACCAGGTTGTTGTCGCCTGCAATGCTTATGTAATACAGTTCAGGTAGCGAAAGTCCGGCATGTAGTGTAAATTCATTGTTTTCAACTTTGGCAGAATCTATTTTTTGCCACTCACCCCCGGCCCGCTTGTAAAGATCAACATACCCTGCGTAGTTTCCTTCCAGGGTTCCATTGAGGGTCATTTCTGATTGATGATCCTGTGTTTCCGAGCAGGAAAACAGAACACCTGCCAGCACAACATATAGTAAAGTTTTGAACATATAATTCATACAAATTCAATTTTTAAGCGTTGCAAAGATAAATGTACGGTGCATTCAAACGGAACCGATTTGCCATAAATTGTTAAAGCAATGTTAATTGAATCAGATGCCTGTGGTATTCAGGTTTCCAAGACTCACGGTAATTAAACGTGTTTGCGACGGTTCGTCATCATTAACCAACTTGATGGTTACCTGAAGGTGCAGGTTGTAAACGCTGATCGAGGCCTCTTTTGATTTAATATTGCCGATCTTCAGAATATCGGAGTTGATGATACCGTACTTCCGTGAAGGCTCGTTCTCGAAAAGTTCATCACCATTTTCGAGGAACGACCGGTCATAGTCGCGGCTGAATTCGAAAATATTGGCAATGTCGTCGAGTGTTGCGATTTGCAGGTTTTCAACGCCATCGAGGTTGGTAGTGAACCAGCTGTGAACGTGCTCATCAATCAAACAACGGTTCAAATCATCTTTGATCAGAATTCTCGCATTGTTGATAATTCCCCGGCCATAAAAGTTTTTATTGTAGTTGTAAACCTTATCGTAGGTGATGGCATACCGCATATTAATTCCTCCGATGATCCGCCGAAGTCTTGGATAAAAGTGATACGCATTGTAAACCCTTAATACCATGGCGAAGTTACAGGCAAATAACAACGACTGAAGTGGATTGTCGAACAATAGAAATCCACCGTCACCCGTACTGATAAAGTTTCGTTCTATCCTTTCAGCATCATATCGTTGAAATATAAAACTGTGATTTTCGAAACACTGTTTAATGGTGGCTTCAAACATGGTTCGGAATAAGAACGGAATAAGGGTCTGTTCAAATTCACCGTATGAACTGTATTGAAACATGTCGATGCCCAGCACTGCTTTGCGACTGATCCTTTCGTAACTGATAAAACTTTTTAGTTCGCGGTAAAGATGCCGGTGATCAGGAATGATGTTGGTTTTCTCAAATATCACCCGTTTGTCTTTATTGTCAAGTATTTTTTTTATGTCGTCGTGACTGACATGTTTGATGTTGCTTTTCATCTTTTTAGTTTTTTACTTTTCTGTCCTTCCATGTATAAGATCCCACAATGCCCATTGCGCCCGTAATAACGATATAAAATGGGTAAACAAAGATGAGTGGAAGTGCATACAGCAAAAGTTTTTTATTTTGTACAAAGGTACTGATACCTATAATAACAGGCAGGTCCACAACTACTTTTATCAGTGTAAAAATTGAGATAAAAATCCAGAGAGCAGGAAAAAACAAGGCTAAAAATATACCGGCAACCTGAAGCAGATTTACCAGATAAACCGTTACCGACACAAACAAGATATTGATATCGTAACCTTTGTTTTTAGAAGCCCAGCGTGTTCGCTGTTGATAAAACTCGGCCGGTGTTTTCCGGGCTTCGGTAAAAACCAAAGCATCAACATTTTTTATAAATCGGATGGCTTTGTTGCCAGCCATTTTAGCAATGCGTAACATTAAAAATACATCATCACCCGACGAAAAGCGATCACCGCCATAGCCCCCCGCTTCTATAAAAATCTTACGCTGGTAAGCCAGGTTGGCCCCATTACACATGATCGGTTTTTTGATAGATATGGCCCCGGCTGTTATTGCTATCAGACTCAGGAATTCAGGAGTTTGTATTTTTTCAAACAGGGTCTTTTCATTGTAAAAATTCACAGGACCAACCATCAATGCCGGTTTATGCGTTTCATAATAGCGAATGATGGTTTCCAGCCATTTTTCTCCCATTCTGCAATCGGCATCTGTGGTGATGATAAGTTCGCCGGTTGATTCAGAGATTCCTCTTTCGATCGCTTTCTTTTTAAAAGTGGGGTTTTTGGCAACTTCGGATTGAACCAGCAGCTTCAGGTTACAACCCGGATGTGTATCGATAAAATCCCGAACCACCTGTGCCGTGCGATCAGTTGAATGATCATCTACAACCACTATCTCATACAGGTCCTTATCAACTGTTTGTTTAATTAAATCTCCCAGCAGGTCCGAAATATTTTCTTCCTCATTTCTGGCTGGTATGATGATACTTGTTTTTGTATGAATGGCAAGCCTACTTTCCGTATTGAAATAACGCATTCGGAACCACCCGATCGTGTAAGCGATGATGAGTCCGGCATAGATCAACCCGAAAAAAACAACTGTATACTGAAATACCAGGACGATACTGCTCATTTTTTCTTTTTCCTGAAAAAGGTTAACCGGTAAACGAAAAGCGTTCCCAGCAAGGCAGGTATTGCCAGGTTGATCAACCACAATGTTGAAGTCGACGAAACGATCCCGATATTGATCTTATCGCTGATTTCACCGAATCTTTCGAAATACAATCCTATAAAATACAGCGATACGGAACCTCTTACCCCCAACTCTGCAAGCGTTACGGTCGGAATCGCCGTCATGATAAAAAACACCATCGAAACGATCATCAAACCGTGAAGCAGTGGAATTTCGACCGAAAAGGTCATCAGCAGAATATAAAACTGCAATGAAAATACACAATATCTGAGGAAACTTAATAATAGTACAGTAAGCAATTCCATTGGGGTGTAGTTGGACATAACAGAAAGATACTCGTTAAAATTTCCGAATCTTTTCTTCAGCAACCGGCCAACAAATGAAGGAATGGAGGTAACGTTCAAAAAAATCAGAATAAGAGCTGTAATGATTACAACCACGAGCAGTATCAGTCCGTATAGCAGGTATTCAGAATAAAAGGAGGCGCTTCTGAAGTAGATCGGAAAATAAAAAAGCAGACTGATGGAGCCAACTATGATGGTGATCAGCAACTGGCTGAAGCTACCGATCATGGTTATAAAAACTCCTTTCCAGGGATTGGCTTTTCTCATGATGAATACACGCCCAAACCACTCCCCGACCCGGTTGGGTGTAAAAATGCTAACCGATATTCCGGATAAAACTGCCTCAAATGATTTTAAAAAAGAGATCCGTTCAACTTTGCTGATCAGAAATTGCCATTTAAGTGATTCGATCCCCCAGTTAACAAGCATTAAAGCAACTGTCCAAATAATGAGCAAAATCACATGCGGTTTATGAACAAGATCAGAAAAGGCAGATGCTACATATTCAAGTTTTCTGTTTTCGAAGATCTGTTTGTAAATAAAATAGTACGTCGCAAAGATGATAGCAAGCCTGAGAATAAGGTTGTAGGTCTTGTTTTTGTGTATATTTGTGAAGTACTTATTTTTCATACAAGCTTGCAAAAATACGTTAATATTTGAAGTCGGAACGCATCATATTGGGCATCGACCCGGGTACAAATATCATGGGATATGGATTGATTCATGAACGCAATTCCGGTATGAAAATGATAAACCTGGGTGTAATTCATTTAAGTAAATACAGTGATCAGGCAATAAAGCTAAAAAAAATTTTTGAAAGAACCCTCGAACTGATCGATCAATATCATCCCGACGAACTAGCCATCGAGGCTCCCTTTTACGGAAAAAATGTACAATCGATGCTAAAACTCGGTCGGGCACAGGGCGTGGCCATGGCCTCCGCATTATATCGTGATATTCCCATCTTTGAGTATTCCCCTAAAAAAATCAAACAAGCTATCACCGGAAACGGAAATGCCTCGAAAGAGCAGGTGGCTGCCATGCTCATGGGCATGTTAAAAATCTCTGAAACGCCTAAACACCTTGATGCTACAGATGGGCTGGCAGCGGCTGTTTGCCATTTCCTCCAACGCAAACCGGTAGCCAATGCCAAAAGTTATTCGGGCTGGAGCCAGTTTTTGAAAGAGAATCCTGAAAGGGTAAAGTAAGATTATTTTTATAAGTGTGGAGTGTGTAACACCCTTTTAAAGATACCTGAGTTTTTACATCAGTTTCTGGTAAGCCTGCCACCACCGGTCGGGAATGTCGTCGTTGCAAGCGGTTTCGTAATCAGCATAACTGCAGGGAACAAGATGATGCCTTTCATATACACTTTTAAAATCTTTTTTTACGGGTACATCCATCCACCACCTGTCGCTTTTTTTGCTTTTATAAAAAACCAGGTGATCATGATGGTTTCGTATGGTAACGGTATATTTAATGTAATCTTCTTTTTCGCGATAGGGATGATCGTGCTTGCGATTATAAAAACCTTCAATGAAATACCAGATCATTTGTGAAATCAGTCTGGCAGTTTGACGGTTTACATCCAATGATGGATTGTATTCAAAAATACCGAATGAAGTAACTTTGTCGCTGATTCCGGCATATCTTGTTATCCTGCACATCTCATCACCAAAAAAACCGTTAGGCAAAGCATTGTAGTTGCCGGGTGCATCCGAATGGCGGACCGAACCGATGTCGATGGAAACAATGTCGGCATTGCGGGTGAGGGGTTCTACCTCTTCTATCTGATCCCTGATGTTGCCAAGCCGGTAAATATCAAAATAAAGATTGTTCATCAGTTTTATCGACTCCGGATCCACCATATAGGTTTGATAACCGATGTTGGTGAAATTGAACAGGTAATTGGGTTGACGAAGAATGATCTTGTTGAGGTAGTTTTGAGCGTGTATGTCATCACCGGTTTTACCAAGATCAAACTTCGGATCGGCCGCAAGAATGTTCACCACCTGCCCCATCGATTCATAGGCCTTGTAAATTGCAAAAGTCAGGTCGTGGCTTCCACCTATGATAACGGGAATTATATTAAATCCAATAAGGGTTTCAACAACAGAAGTAAGTGCAAAATAGGTGTCATCGACCGAATGACCCCGCTTGAGGTTACCCAGATCGATGATCCTGGGCTTTGAAGTACCACTGAAAAGTGAATAAAGTTCGTTGCGGATGGGATCGGGTGCTTCGGCGCATCCCTCGTTGGTAACGGCATTTCTGTCTTCGCCAACACCGATAATCGCCAGGTCAGCCTCTTCCAGGGCAGGAAAGTGTTCCTTATCACGGAATGCGACGATGAGATTGCCCAATCGTTGCGTATCGCCTTCAGGCAAAAAGTCAAAGATAGTCAGATCGAGGGGGTCAAAATAAACCGATATATCCATACAGCTTTATTTGCGGGTTGCCAATTTAATACAATTTATACAATCCCGGCCGAAAAAAGTTATCACAAAACGTAGTGAATAAACTTCCGTGCTAAGCTATTTATCAGGGATACAATGAAATGAAATAAGATTGTTGCAGAAAAAAATTACTTTCCCTTACCCTTTTTTTTCTTATCGGTCGCTTCGATGATCTCCCTGCATTCGGCCAGTGTCAGCTCTTCGTGATTTTTTCCTTTTGGAATACGATAGTTGCTTTTCCCTTTCGAAATATAGGCTCCATATCTTCCTTTCAGCACCTGGATATCAGGGTCTTCCTTGAAAGTTTTCAGGATTTTTTCTTTATCCTTTTGCCTTTTGGTTTCGATGATCTCAATAGCACGATCTTCCGAAACCGACATCGGATCATCTCCTTTCGGGATTGAATAAAATTTGCCTTTATGGCGAACATAGGGTCCGAATCTGCCGATTGCCACCTGCATCTCTTCCCCTTCGAAAGTTCCTGCCGTCCTGGGAAGTTTGAACAGATCGAGTGCTTCTTCCAGTTCTATTGTTTCGATGCTCTGTCCCTTCCGCATTCCGGCGAATTTCGGTTTTTCTTCATCCTGCGATTCTCCGATCTGAACGATCGGGCCATATCGACCGATCTTGGCATATACGTTTTTACCTGATTCCGGATCGGATCCGAGCAAACGCTCACCGCTTTGTTTTTTCGAAACTTCCAGGGTTTTTTCAATACGGTCGTGGAACGGATGATAAAATGACCCGATCATTTCGTTCCATACCTTATTGCCCTGGGCGATTTCGTCAAACTCCTTTTCTACCCTTGCCGTAAAGTTGTAATCGAGTACGTTATCGAAATATTCCACCAGGAAATTATTAACTACCGTTCCGATATCAGTGGGGAATAGTTTCGATTTTTCGTATCCGGTTTTTTCGCTTCTTTTTTCTTCTTTCACCTCATTTTTATCGAGTGAAATATAGGTGTAATTCCTTTCGGTCCCTGTCCTGTCTTCTTTTACCACATATTCTCTTTTCTGAATGGTTGAAATGGTAGGGGCGTAGGTGGAAGGACGACCGATACCGAGATCTTCCAGTTTTTTCACGAGACTGGCTTCGGTATAACGTGGCGGGGCCATTGTAAATCTTTCAGTTGCTGCAATTTCCGAACGGGTCAATATGTCTCCCTTTTTTACCGGAGGCAACATTCCGCTTTGTGTTTCGGTATCTTCATCATCTGTCGATTCGAGGTACACTTTCAGGAATCCGTCAAATTTGATCACCTCACCTTTGGCGATAAATTTTTCGTCGGCTTTAGAAACGTCGATGGTGATGTTGGTTTTTTCCAACTGTGCGTCTGCCATCTGACTGGCGATGGTTCTTTTCCAGATCAGCTCGTATAATTTCTGCTGTGAGGAGTCGCCATTGATCTCCTGCTGATCAAGATAGGTAGGCCGAATCGCTTCGTGTGCTTCCTGCGCCGATTTTGATTTGGTTGTAAACTGCCTTGTTTTGATATAATTTTCGCCGTAATTATTGCCAATCACTTTTTTGGCCATGTTGAGGGCCAGGTTCGACAGGTTCACCGAATCGGTTCTCATGTAGGTGATGCGTCCTGATTCGTAAAGTTGCTGGGCTACCATCATGGTTTTGGCAACCGAATATCCGAGTTTCCGGCTTGCCTCCTGCTGCAGCGTGGATGTGGTAAACGGTGGTGCCGGTGATTTTTTAGCCGGTTTTTTCTCTACCGATTCAATGGTGAAATCTGCGGAAATACATGTATTCAGAAAGTCGATCGCTTCCTTTTTGGTTTTAAACCTTTTATTGAGTTCGGTTTGAATACTGGTTTTTCCATCGAGCAGGAAAACGGCCGTAACGCGGTAGGATGATTCGGGCTTAAATGCCTTGATCTCCTCTTCTCTTTCTACTATCAGTCTTACGGCAACAGATTGTACCCTTCCGGCAGAGAGCGCCGGTTTAACTTTTTTCCATAAAACCGGCGATAACTCATAGCCTACCAAACGGTCGAGCACACGACGTGCCTGTTGGGCATCCACCAGGTGGATGTCGATCGAACGTGGATTTTCGATGGCATGGGTTATGGCATCTTTGGTAATTTCATGAAAAACGATCCTTTTGGTTTTGCTTTCGTCGATATCGAGCGCCTTTACCAGGTGCCAGGAAATCGCTTCTCCTTCACGGTCTTCGTCGGTTGCAAGCCAAACGACCTCGGCATTTTTCGCTTTGCTTTTGAGTTCTTTAACCGTTTTTTTCTTATCAGGAGAAATTTCATAGTTTGGTTCAAATCCGTTTTCGATATCTACACTCAGGTCTTTTTTAGATAAATCTCTCACGTGACCAAAGCTCGACAAAACAGTGAAATCCTTCCCGAGAAATCTTTCAATGGTTTTGGCTTTCGCCGGTGACTCAACAATTACAAGGTTTTTCCCCATTATCAATACGTGTTTTATAAATGTAAAAAATCGTGCAAAGGTAAAAGAATAAACATCGTAACATCCAAATGGTTTGGTTTATTTCAGACCAGATGTTTCTCTAACTAGCGGATTACCTGATATTTGCAATGCACAGGAACCCGTTTTGCATAGCGCAGGAATAAATCGGTTATATCATTTTCACCAGGAAATAGTTCTTTTTTCCTTTCTGGATAAGGATATATTTATCATTCAGCAAATCGTTTTTACTGATCTCGTAATTTTCTTTCACTTTTTCTTTGTTCACAGCAACACCGTTATCTTTTAACATCCGTCGCGCTTCCCCTTTCGAACTGAATACCGAAGTTTTTTCAGCCAGAAAATCAATGATACCTGTTTTTTGGATGATACTTTCCCGGTCGACCTCAAATTGCGGAACCCCTTCAAAAACAGAAAGTAACATGTTCTCGGGCAATTCTCTGAGGGTTTCAGTGGTGCCTTTGCCGAATAAAATCGAAGACGCTTCTACAGCCTGTATAAAGTCGGTTTCGGAATGAACACGGATGGTAACATCTTTTGCCAGTTCTTTCTGAAGAATGCGCAGATGTGGTGCTTCTTCATGCTGTCGGGTCAGTTCTTCAATTTCATTTTTTGAAAGAAGGGTAAAATAACGGATCAGCTTGCCGGCGTCTTCATCCGAAACATTTAACCAGTACTGGTAAAATTTGTAAGGTGAAGTTTTATCCGGATCGAGCCACACGTTACCACCTTCACTTTTCCCGAATTTGCTTCCATCCGACCGCGTGATCAAAGGGCAGGTGAGTGCAAAAGCGGAAGCTTCCCCTTTACCTTCATCAAAATAGATGCGTCGGATCAGTTCAGTACCGGTAACAATGTTTCCCCACTGATCGGAACCACCCAATTGCAGTTTGCAGTTTTTGTTGGCATACAACCAGTAAAAATCATATCCCTGCACAAGTTGATAACTGAATTCTGTGAACGACATGCCTGTTTCAAGTCTCTTCTTCACCGAATCTTTTGCCATCATATAATTCACCGAGATGTGTTTGCCTACGTCACGTATAAAATCGAGGAAAAGGTAATTTTCGAACCAGTCGTAGTTGTTAACCACTTCAGCCTTATTCTCCCCGTTTTCAAAGTTGAGGAACTTCATCAATTGTTTTTTCTGGCATTGCAGGTTATGGTTGATCGCCTCTACGCTCAACAATTGCCGCTCTTCGGTTTTTCCTGAGGGATCTCCAACCCTGCCGGTGGCTCCACCAACCAACACGATCGGTTTGTGACCGCTGCGTTGCAAATGGACCAGCAACATCACAGGCACCAGGTTGCCGATATGCAGGGAATCAGCTGTAGGGTCAAAACCAACATAACCCGCTGTTGCCTCTTTTAGCAATTGCTCTTCTGTTCCGGGAGTCATGTCGTGGATCATTCCCCTCCACTTCAGTTCTTCAATAAAATTGAAATTCATGCTGTTAAAATTTTTCCTCTATTCGAATTTTCAAAATTGAAATTGCAGGTAAAAACACCTGGCTATGTTTTGATTACGTTGCCGGCTATATTCCGGCACTTTCGGTTTCTGCTTCCCTGTTGATCTTTTTAACCAAACCCTGCAATACATTTCCCGGACCTACTTCGATAAATTTTTTAGCACCGTCGGCTACCATGTTCTGAATAATTTGGGTCCATTTCACCGGTGAGGTCAGTTGTGCCACCAGGTTTTCCTTGATCTGAGCGGCGTCGGTTACTGCTTTGGCATTCACATTTTGATAAACCGGACAAATGGGTTTGCTGAAAGCCGTGTTGTTAATTGCTTCGGCTAGTTCAACCCTTGCCGGTTCCATCAGGGGCGAGTGGAAAGCGCCTCCCACCTTCAGCGGTAACGCTCTTCTGGCACCGGCCTCTTTGAGTTTTTCGCAGGCGATGTCGATCCCTTTGAATGAACCGGAGATCACCAGTTGTCCGGGACTGTTATAATTGGCAGGAACCACCACTTCTTCAATCTCAGCAAGCACTTTTTCAACCACTGTGTCCTCCAGGCCGAGGATGGCAGCCATGGTGGATGGTTCAGCCTCACACGCTTTTTGCATGGCATTGGCACGGGCAGCCACCAGTCTTAATCCATCTTCGAAGGAGAGGGTTTGATTGGCCACCAGTGCTGAAAACTCACCCAGGGAATGACCGGCAACCATATCAGGTTTAAACCGGTTCCCGAGCATCTTTGCCAAAATCACCGAATGTAGAAAAATGGCCGGCTGGGTCACATTGGTCTGGCGAAGCTCATCCTCGCTACCTTCAAACATGATCCGGGAGATTTCAAAACCAAGTATCTCATTTGCCCGGGTAAATAAAGCCTTTGCATCATCAAGGCTGTCGTACAGGTCTTTACCCATTCCTGAAAACTGGGCACCCTGCCCGGGGAATATATAAGCATTCATATTTTCTGATTTTTGGCGCCAAAATTAATGATTTAAAAATAAAAGCCCCGTTCAATAAAAATACATTACTTTTGCGCGAAATTTTGGATAGTTAACATAATTTGAATCAGATGCAT
Organism: Bacteroidales bacterium; assembly: GCA_020438135.1. Classification (GTDB taxonomy): domain Bacteria; phylum Bacteroidota; class Bacteroidia; order Bacteroidales; family JAADJA01; genus JAADJA01. The sequence goes on from JAGQVF010000095.1 coordinate 14,251, forward strand.
CTATTTACAAGGGATGGATTATGGGCACTGGTTAAAATTGCCTTTGTTATTTTGGTGATGGCCTCCTGTGTACCGATGAAAAAACAAATCTATATGCAACAGGCTGATGCCGAAGCAAAAGATACCTACATCGTCGACAACACCCCGCAATATACGCTGCAACCAGGGAATAACCTTTACCTGAGGGTTTTTAGTATTGATGAGGAACAAGCCCAGTTTTTTAACTTATCTGCAAGCACCGGGGGAAATGTTTATTACGATGCAGCTGTATATCTTAATAGCTACTCTGTGAATGAGGAAGGTTATGTGGAGTTACCCTTTATTGGTGAGCTTTTTGTTAAAGGCATGAGTCTTGAGGAAGCAAAGGATATAATTCAGGAGAAGGTAAATGAATATCTGATCAATACTATGATCATTGTGAAACTGGTTAATTACAATGTGACTGTTGTCGGGGAAGTTAATTCTCCTGCCCAGATAAAAATTTACCAGGACAGGATCAACATTTATGAAATTTTGGGCATGGCAGGCGACATGACCACTTATGCCAAAAGGGACGAGGTTCTGCTTATCAGAAAAACCGAAAATGGATCAAAGGTGCACAAGCTTAATTTATTAAGTGATGAAATACTTGAGTCGGAGTTTTTTTACATCATGCCTGACGACATTGTGTATGTGCAACCGGTGAAAGGTAAAAACTTTGCTATGCAACAATTTCCCTATACACTGGTTATTTCCTCAATTTCCCTCATCATCGCAATATTTGCACTTGTACAATAAAACAATTAAAAAGTGGAAAATACAATTCAGAATATACCCCAGCAACCACAACCACAGCAGGAAGAAGCATTTGATTACAAAGCGCTGTTTTTTAAGTTGTACCGTTACTGGTACTTCTTTGTGCTGACCATTTTTATCGCTTTGCTGATCGCCTTTCTTTTTAATAAATACACAAAAGCCGTTTATGAGGTCTCTACTACCGTGTTGATCAAGGATGATCGTTCTGCCCCTGATGCACAGGCATTGATGGGTTTTGGTTTT
>JAGQVF010000096.1 GCA_020438135.1 Bacteroidales bacterium
GGATTAAAAATTAATTATTTACGGACCATTTGACAAAGAATGAAACCGGTGATGTAAAAAAAGTATTACGATTTTTTTTTTATAAAATCAAGGTCAATTTGGTTTTTTTTTCAAGTTTTTTTGAGGGAATTTTGTCGGAATTTCCAGCTTAGCAAGGGAGATTTTCCAACACTACTATCAGACGTAACAAATGAAGAAAATATTAAAATTTAAATTGCTTTAATACAATTATTTGAGAATGAAAAAAAATTGTAAAGCAGTCTGGGAGAATTGTCTAAATGTGATTCGTGACAATATTAGTCATCAGAGTTTTAAAACATGGTTTGAGCCGATCAAACCAGTTAAACTCGAGGGCAATGTTCTTACAATTATGGTTCCCAGCCAGTTTTTTTACGAATGGCTGGAGGAGCATTACATCACTTTGCTTAAAAAAACAATTAAAAAGGAATTAGGCAACGAAGGACGACTCGAATACAGCATTATCATGGATAGTGCTTACAATGGGAATACACAGCCATTCACAGTCAATTTTCCCACCTCCAATAAAAAAGATACGGCAAATCCGCCGGTTAATATGCCCATCGACCTGAATAAAGGTTCATCCAAAGAGATTCCCAATCCTTTTATCATTCCCGGGTTGAAAAAAATAAAGGTTAACTCACAACTGAATGAAAATTATTCGTTCGATAACTTTATTGAAGGTGACTGCAACCGGCTTGCCCGTTCAGCAGGGTATGCTGTTGCCAGTAATCCTGGGAAAACGGCATTTAATCCACTGTTGATATACAGTAATGTGGGCCTTGGTAAAACCCACCTGGCACATGCCATCGGTCTGGAAGTAAAAAATAATTTTCCTGAAAAAACAGTTCTTTACGTAACCTCCGAACAATTTACCAACCAATACATTGACGCTGTTAAAAACAACAGCCAGAACGACTTTGTCCATTTTTACCAGATGATAGATGTATTGATCGTGGATGATATACAATTCCTTGTAAAGAAAGAAAAGACGCAGGAAATTTACTTTCATATTTTCAACCATCTGCACCAGAACAATAAACAGTTGATCATCACCTCAGATAAGCCGCCTGTTGAGATGGAAGGGATGAATGCGAGGTTGCTATCGAGGTTTAAATGGGGGTTGTCCGCCGATTTGCAGGTTCCGGATTTGGAAACGAGAATTGCGATCATTGAAAAGAAATTATATAAAGATGGGCTGGAAATGCCCAAAGATGTTGTCGAATACCTTGCTTACAGCATCACAACCAATATCAGGGAGCTGGAGGGCGCTCTGATCTCAATTCTTGCACAATCATCCCTGAACAAAAAAGCAATAAATCTCGAATTGGCTAAAAAGATGATTGATAAGTTCGTTAAAAATACATCACGCGAAATATCAATCGATTACATCCAAAAAGTTGTAAGTGATTATTTCGGATTACCGCTTGAAGCAATTCATTCAAAAACAAGAAAAAGAGAAATCGTACAGGCACGACAACTGGCCATGTATTTTTCGAAAAAACTTACCAAGGCTTCACTTGCAACTATCGGACTTCATTGTGGTAATAAAGATCACGCTACGGTTTTACATGCCTGTCGAACGGTTAATAACCTGATAGAAACCGATAAGCAGTTCAGAAACTATGTTGAAGAACTCGATAAGAAAATCACTCTTTGATGCATAAAAAATTTGAATTGTGCAGTAATTTTAGTAATTTAGACAACTCTTGATAAACTTCAGGTGTTAAAATCAAAAAAATTATGAAAATTCTTTTCCTGTGCCATTCAAACATGTGCCGTTCCCCGCTTGCTGAAGGTCTTTTAAAGATGATCTTCAAAGACAAACAAATCAATGCCATCGTAGATTCTGCCGGTTTTGAAGCCTATTACATCAATGATGCTCCTGATGACAGGGCTGTGCAAAAGGCGCGTGAAAACGGTATCGATATTTCAACAAAAAAGGTGAGACTTTTTACACAGGAAGATTTCGACAAGTTTGATAAAATTTATGTGATGGATACCAATTCATATCGAAATGCCATGTATTTTGCCAGGGACGAGAATGATATCCAAAAACTTGATTATTTGATGAATGTTATCAACCCCGGTAAAAACGAATCGGTTCCTGATCCCTATTATCATAAGCTGGAGGCCGGCAAAGAAACCTATGAAATTTTGAAGCGGGCATGTGAAAAAATTGCCAGTGGACTTGAATCCCAATATTTGAACTAATTATTGAAATTGATCCATTTGAACAAAGTTCCTGATAAGGCTGCAATTGATGTTGCTGCCAACCGAATTCAACATTTTATCCATAAAACTCCCATTCTAACCTCTCGAATACTCAATGAAGCGACAGGTGCAAATCTGTTTCTGAAATGCGAAAACCTTCAGAAAGCAGGGGCATTTAAATCAAGAGGTGCTGTCAATGCGCTGTTTAGCTTATCCGAAATTGAATTAAAAAAGGGAGTTTGTACCCATTCTTCTGGTAATCATGCAGCAGCGCTTGCAAGAGCGGCTGCTCTGAGAAATACAAAGGCTTACATCGTAATGCCTGAAAATTCACCTACCGTTAAAGTGGATGCCGTAAAATATTATGGCGGGCAAATCAGTTTTTGTGCCCCAAACCTGGCTGCGAGGGAATCAACGCTTAAAACGATACAGTTAGAAACTGGAGCTATTGAAATTCATCCCTATAACAATTTTACCATTATTGCCGGACAAGCCACAGCAGCCAGGGAGATTTTTCTTCAACTCGATATGGAACCCGATTTTATTATTGCACCTGTGGGTGGGGGAGGATTGCTTAGTGGAACAGCATTGTCTGCTAATTATTTTTCTGGGAAAACAAAAGTAATTGCAGCCGAGCCTAAAGGAGCCGATGATGCATACCGCTCATTCAAAGCAGGTGAAATTATACCTTCTGAAAATCCGGTAACAATTGCCGATGGTTTACTTACATCTCTGGGTAGCAAAACTTTTCCAATCATTATGGAACACGTACACCGCATTTTTACAGTTGAAGAGCATTCGATAGTAAAAGCGATGAAGTTTATTTGGGAACGAATGAAAATCGTAATTGAACCTTCCTCTGCTGTTGCTGTTGCGGCTGTTTTCGAAAACAAAGCATATTTTGAACATACAAATACGGCTCTTATCATCTCGGGTGGGAATTGCGACCTCAATAAATTACCCTGGCTCACATGATTGATCAGGAGAAGGGCATATTGTATCTGATACCATCTTATCTTCATCCTGAGAGCGAAGTATCCGTTATCCCATCCGGAAACATAGAAATCATCAGAAAGATTGATTTTTTTGTTGTGGAAAATAAAAGGACAGCGCGTCGTATGTTGCGTAAAATGGGATTTGCCGAAGATTTTGATGAAAAAAAATTTGCTGAGCTAAATAAACACACTGATCCTGTGCAAATTCCGGATATGCTGATGCCAGCCCTTAAAGGCAATGATATTGGGTTATTGTCGGAAGCAGGACCACCTTGCATTGCCGATCCGGGCAGCATTGTTGTATCTTATGCCCATTCGAAAGGTATCAAGGTAGTTCCTTTGACCGGGCCTTCAAGTATTTTGCTTGCTCTAATGGCCTCCGGTATGAATGGTCAGAATTTTGTTTTTCATGGCTACCTTCCTATTGATAATAAAGCGAGAAGTCAAAAAATCAGGGAAATAGAACAGTTATCCAAACAATCGGATCAAACTCAGGTATTTATTGAAACACCATTCCGAAATAACCAATTGTTGGAGGCCTTACTAAGAAACTGTAATGAAGGTACTTTGCTCTGTATCGCTTGTGATATCACCCATCCATCAAGTGAAATGATTCTCACAAAACCAATAAGATTTTGGAAAAACCACAAACCTGATTTACACAAAAAGCCGGTTGTTTTCTTGATTTACAGCAGATAAGAAAAATAAAGGCGGTAGATCATTGACCCACCACCTTTGCGCTGCTCTGTATAAAATATACCTTAATAACTGATTAATACTATCTCATATTGTAATTTGAAGTTGCAAAGATGCCTGAAATTTGCGCATAAAAAAACCCGCTTTCGCGGGAAAAAAGTGCGGAGAGAGAGGGATTCGAACCCCCGGAGGTTTGACCCTCAACGGTTTTCAAGACCGCCGCAATCGACCACTCTGCCATCTCTCCGCGGCAAAAATACAATTTTTTTGATTTCTCAAAATAATTTCATCAATTAAAACATGTTTGAATCAATTATTGTAAACCCTGTTGAACCATTCACAATATAATTATGTCATTGAAATAAGTCAGTCAAAATAATTATTTAATACTTTTGACGCTTTTACACAGTGGACAATTCAGCATGAGGTTAAGCAGAAGGAATATCCTGTTAATTTTTCTGGTCGTATGTCTCTTGATGGTTTTCGTACCCATCAGGATACCTTATAGTTTTGAATCTGTTGCCAAAATTTTGCCAGTGAAAGAGTGGCACTTGAAACGGGGACAGGATGATAGTTTCATTAGTGAGCTGAACGACAATAGCACCAACGTGGTCAGTCATATGAAGAACTATAAATTCGAGAGAGGAGATATTGCAGAGGTGTATCTGGATGAAGCGCTTGATACCGGAAAATATATCAAAAAGGGTGATACAATTGCCTTTATACATTCATATTATATTGAAAATGAAATTACCCGGCTGAAAAATCTGAAGAAGGTTGAAGAAAACGCGCTGCGAATGAATTTAAGCGGCGAAAAGCAGGAACTGATCGAACAGGCGGAAAACAAATATGCCTTCGCCCAACAACAACTCGACCTTGAAAGAAAAAAGTATGATCGTGAAAAGCAGTTGTTCAGGGATAGCATCATTTCGACTGCAGATTTTGAGATCACTGAAAATACATATCGCCTGGCTAAAATTAATGTTGATATTGCCCACAGCGAATTAAAGTCATTGCGAACCGGCGTGAAGCCTGAACAAATCGATTATATTAAACAACAGATAGAAAGCTATAGCAATGAAATTGGCAAGCTTGAAAATCAAGTGGAACAATACTACATAACACCTCCAATAAGTGGTGTTCTGTCATTTAATAAAGTGGTTGACGGGGTGGTATCAGTGAGTGACACAACCAAATATGTATTGCAAATTCCTGTTCAGGTTACTAATTTGAAGTTTATACAATCCATCTCAGCGATCAGATTTTCACTACCCGGCTACGATGAAAGGGTGAGCGCCTCTTTGCTGGATATTGAAGAAAATGTAAATGTAATTCCCGGTGAGCAAATGGTAATTGCGCGTGCATTGATTTCAGGAGGTAAATACCGTATCTATCCCGGAATGATGGTGCAATGCAAAGTTATTTGCGATAAAATTACAATACTTGAATACCTGAAAAGGGGAATACAGTTGAACATCTGACAATGCGGTTTGAATTTAAATATATAGTTGCTGAAAGATACCTGGATGAATTACGAAATTCGGTAAGACCGTTCGTAGAAGTTGATCCTTTTGCCGATGCAGAAGAGAAAAACGAATACACAGTCAGATCAATTTACTTTGATACACCCAATTTCGACTATTATTATGAAAAAATTGATGGCATCAAAAACCGCAAAAAGCTTAGGATACGTGGCTACGACGATGTTGAAAAAAACAACACGGTGTTTCTCGAAATAAAACGTAAATACGATGTACCCATAAAGAAGTACCGTGCTCCCGTTAATTTTGAAGATGCGCAGGATATTTTTAAAAAAAGTGCTATCAACGGTCATGTACTCAATCAATTACCCATCATTGAGGGCTACGCTAATTCAAAGCGATTTTTTTTCCAAATGTATAGCCGGAACCTGAGACCAACGGTATTGGTAGTTTATGATCGTGAGGCATATTACAGTAAATTCGATCGCACTGTCCGGCTGACTTTTGATAAACGACTACGTGGGGAGGCTTATCCTGAACTTAAAAACCTGTTTAATGAAAGAAATCTCAGGTCAGCCCTGCATGGCAGATTTATTCTCGAAGTAAAATTTAATAATCATTTTCCCTCATGGCTTCATCCTGTTATTTCAAGGTTTAATTTGAAAAGACAATCGGCCTCTAAATATGTAATAACAATGGATGCATGCAATGTGATCGGAAAACCGGGTAGATCAACTTTGTATACCCGCGCAAAGTGGTACGTTTAAATGAAAAAGAATTATGTTTGAACAATTTCAAGATCTAGACCTCTTCCCGGTAAATGTATTCGATGTTGTAAGCAATTTACTTGTTGCACTGGTGTGCGGTATTATCATTGCCCTGGTGTACAGGTTTATATATAAAGGTCCGAGTTATTCGTCCACATATGTAAACTCATTGGTGTTGTTAACTTTGATCACTTCTGTTGTAATTCTCGTAATCGGGAATAATTTGGCAAGGGCATTTGGCCTTGTAGGAGCCATGTCTATAATTCGTTTCAGGACTGCAGTGCGGGATGTACAGGATATTGTTTTTATATTTTTTGCATTATCCATTGGTATGGCCTCAGGTGTAGGTTTGCACGTAATCGCTCTGGCAAGTACCATCATTATCAGTCTCATCGCTATTGTTTTGGTAACTTTCAACTTTGGATCGCCCCGACGTCAGGAATTTCTTTTGCAGGTATCATATGACTCCTCGGGAATTACTGAGGACCACATCGTGCAGATCATCAGGCGATATTCAGGAAAATACAAACTTGTTAACCTCAAAAATCTTGGTGGAGATAATGTGGAGGCTTTTTACCACGTGGGCTATAAAACCAAAAAAAACAGTGGTGAATTACTCAGGGAACTCCGGTCAATTACCGAAGTGCTGAATGTAAACCTGTTTTTTGATGACGACGATTCCGATCACATTGCCTGAACAAACCTGAACCCTTTTCTTTTTGCTATGTTTTATTGATAAGCAAATCTTCATTGCTGAATTTTTTAATTTTACCGAAATTTAGGGTTTATGGCAAAAACAATGTGCAAAACGAAAAAGGATAAAGAGTTCAAAAATCCGAAATTCAAATGCAAAAAATGTGAAGCCACTGCCAAAGAAAAAAAGCAGGTTTGTAAACCGGTAAAACTCTGACAATATTCATGAAAGCAATGATTTTTGCTGCCGGACTTGGCACCCGCCTGCGTCCGCTCACTGATCAAATACCGAAAGCACTGGTTCCTGTTAACGGAATGCCACTTCTGGAAATTCAAATCCGTAAACTGAAAAGCATTGGTATTAATGAAATCATAGTCAATGTTCACCACATGGCCGGCGAAATAAAAAAATTCCTGAAATCTAAAGATCATTTCGGAATCCGTATCGAAGTTTCTGACGAATCCGACCAATTGCTTGATACAGGTGGTGGAATAGCGAATGCATCATGGTTTTTTAAAGCGGATGAAAACTTCCTTGTGCACAATGTAGATATTCTTACAAATATCAACCTGGGATCGCTAGTCCAAAAACATAAAGATACAGGGGCCCTCGCCACACTTGCAGTGCGTCTACGGAAGTCAAGCCGGTATTTACTGTTCGATTCAAAAAACCGGCTTACCGGTTGGAAAAATGAAAAAACCGGTGAACTGATCCGTTGCGGCACTGCAACAATAGAGAAAACTTTGGCATTTAGTGGGATTCACGTAATAAATGCCCGTATTTTTAACCTCATGCAAAATGCAGGTAAATTCTCAATCATTAAAACGTATCTGTCGCTTGCTCCTGCAAACCTTATCTACGGATTGGAAGATAGTGGTTCGTATTGGTTTGATGTAGGCACTCTGCAAAAACTGGCTGAAGCCGAAGCTTTTATCAGGCAAAAAAATATTGAAATTGTATAACATGGAGACTTTTCTGGAAAAAACCGCACAATATGTTGTAGCAAAATATGGCGATAATTTACGGAATCTCTGCATCGTGCTACCAAACAGGAGGGCCTCATTATTCCTGAAAAAAGCCTTATCAAAAAATATTGCAAAACCTGTCTGGTCTCCTGAAATTCTTGCTGTGGAGGATTTCGTTTACAAAAGTACCGGATTACTTCCGGCAGATAACATGTTCCTTCTTTTCGATCTGTATGAAATATACAGAGATAGCACAAAAGAAGCAATAGCTGATTTTGATGAATTTATTGGCTGGGGCGAGGTGGTTTTAAACGACTTTAATGATGTTGACCTGTACCTGGCGGATACACGGCAGCTTTTTACCTATCTGAGTGATGTAAAGGCAATTGGTTTATGGAACCCGGATGGTAAACCCCTCACCCCGTTTCAGCAAAATTACCTTCGTTTTTTTAATTCCCTTGAGGGGTTGTACTCCAATCTCAAAGAACGCCTTTTGAATAGCGGACAGGCGTATCAGGGGCTGGCATACAGGGAATTGGTGCATGCGCTTGAAAACAATCCTCTTTTGGTACCTTATCAACAAGTGATATTTGCAGGATTTAATGCTTTAACGCCGGCCGAATCTGCTATTTTTTCTTTGTTGGAGAAGGCAGGGAAAGCTGATGTTTTATGGGATGCGGATCGTTATTATATCGACCAACCCGAGCAGGAAGCCGGATTTTTTCTGCGGAATGTATTTAAAACCAACGAAGAGAATCGCCCGAACTGGCTTTTTGATAATTTTAGATCAGCATCAAAATCGATCAGGATCATTGGTGTTCCTCAAAAAGTTGGACAAGTTAAAACAGCCGGTAACATCATAAAAAATCTTATTTCTGAAGGTGAAAAACAGGACTCCCTGGCGGTGATCTTGAATGATGAAACCCTGGTTTTCCCTCTGCTGAATTCGATACCCAAAGAGCTGGAGCGTTTTAACGTTACGATGGGCCTGCCGCTGAAGGAAACATCTCTCTACAAATTGCTCGATTCTGTAATATCCCTGCAGGAAAATGCTGATCGTTTTGCCCGGACAGGCTACCGCAAACTCAGTTTTTATCATGCTGATTTAATCCGGGTTTTAACGCATCCGTTTATGCATTTTATTGTTCCGTCGGCGGATGCGTTAGTGGTTAAAGAGCAAATACAGCTTTCGAACAGAGCTTTCCTGACCGGTCTGGAAGTTAAAAACCTGATTGCAGAAAATACTGAGAATGTACCTGAGATATTGATACGCCTGACTGATCCATGGGAAAATAATATCCAGCAGGCAGTGCAGTTTATCTCGGCCTTGCTTCACACATTAACTGAAAGAATGCTTGCTTCTGAGAAAAAGCATCAATCGGGTATGGAGCTTGAATATATTTTTCATTTTACTAAGGTTGTTAACAAGCTGGAAGAGATCATCAAAGCGGTTGATTTCGTTCAGAACCTCGGTACATTCAGATACTTGTTTAACAACCTGGTGAAAGGCATCCGCATTCCGTTTTATGGCGAACCACTGCAAGGTGCGCAGGTGATGGGAATGCTTGAAAGCAGGGTGCTTGATTTTGAGAATATAATTATGCTTTCAGTGAATGAAGATTTTATCCCGGCCGGAAAATCTGACAATTCATTTATTCCATTTGAAGTTCGCAGAGTTTTTAAACTACCCACCATCCGCGAAAGGAATGCGGTTTATGCATATCACTTTTATCGCCTGCTTCAGCGTTCGTCAAATGTGTATTTGCTTTATAACACTGAAGCCGGAAATTTGGGAGGGGGGGAGCGTAGCCGTTTCCTTTCACAGATATTGCATGAAATGAGGGCTTTTAGTTCGAATGTTGAGATCACTGAAGACATTCTTGAAATGAATATTCCTGAAGTCAGCGAGGAACCCGATATCAATATCCACAAGTCAGTTGATATCATGCAACGACTTGATGAATTGGCAGTTTCAGGATTTTCAGCTTCATCACTCAATGTTTACAGGAATTGCAGCCTGCAGTTTTATTTTAATCATATTTTGGGGCTTGGAGAGGCTGACCAGGTAGAGGAAACCATCGAAAATGCTACATTAGGAAAGGTGATTCACCATGTATTGCAATTGCTGTATGAGCCTTTGGAGAACAAAAAGCTAACAGCCGGCGAACTAGAAGTTATGAAGAAAAGAGTTCCTGCTTTGGTTGAAAAGTCATTTCAGGAAAATTATGCAGGTGGAGAAGTTCATTTCGGAAAAAATTTACTGATTGTTAAGGTGGCAGAATCCTACCTGTTTCGATTTCTCGACAACGAACAACAACTAGTTTCTGACAGTGAGGTAGTGATCAAAAAAATGGAACAAAGGCTCGTTTCGCAGGTTCAGTTAAAATCCGGGAAAATCATAAAAATCAAGGGGTTCATCGATCGGTTTGATGTTACTGATGGAATCACAAGGATCATCGACTATAAAACGGGAAAAGTTGAACAGAAAGAACTTAACTTAAAACAATGGGATGACCTTCAGAGTGCTGATGGTTTTGATAAGGCCTTTCAGTTATTGTTTTATTCCCTGCTATACCAGAAGACGGAAAAGGTTTCATACATCGATTTTCAGGCGGGAATTTACTCGTTTCGAAACCTGAAGGAAGGATTACTGGCAATCCGGTTTCCGGTGAATGACTGGCCCGAGAGTTTCGAAAGTTACCTGGTTGAACTGCTAGGTGAGATCTATGATCCCGTTAAGCAGTTTACACAAACAGTTGATAAGGACCGATGTCAGTATTGTACCTTTAAAAGTGTTTGCAACCGTTAATTATTCGCCGGTGAATGTAATTTTCCTGAACCGGTAATCCTCATAACGGCCTAAGTTCCAGTACGAATTTCGGTAGCCGTTCCCCTCTGAATGTTTAAACCTGAATTGTGTTTGGAGAAGTGCTATGTCCATAAAATTGAGACAGTCGGTAAAATCAGGGCCAAAACGGTTCAGGGCATTCAGGAAATACCAACCGGTATCAAAACCATCGAAAGCATAATTTTCAATTGTAGGTTCGGTTTTAAATCGTTTCCTGAAATCTAGAATCCATCGTTCCGTTGAAGGATTTGTATAATTAACTGCAGAATGTGTAAAAGCGTGAAAATCGAGATTGAGCAAATGTTGGGTTTCGAGATCTTCATATTTTAACCAGGTTGGCAGCCCGAACAAAATGATATCATGATCCAGTGATAGTTTATTCAGCTCTGAAAGAATCTGTTTTGAGAATACGATGTCATCACTAATTGCAATTACAATGTTTTTCCTGACTTTTGAAAGATTCAGTTCCAATCCGCCTATGCTGTCATTAACATAGATAACTTCTTTTACGAGGTTGGTAAAATAGGTACTATCCGACGGAGATTTCTTCAATTGTACCGGATCGATCATTTTGTTTTCAGTCAGAGTTTTATCCCTGATATCATTTTCTTTCAAATTTTGAATAATCCTCGTATTATTCAAATAAATATGAGAAGGTCTACTGGTGTTGAGGGTATTTCTTATAAATGATACTTCAGCCTGGTATTTGTATTTGTTATGCCGAACCAATACTACATTTGAATTTGGGTAAGTTTGTGCTACATAGGCTATCAATTTGTCAACCTGGTCTTCCTCTGATGGCCTGATCTTAAAAACATCAGGATTGCCAATGATAATTTCCTCTCGCTCTGATAATGGATTTACGATGGGAATTCCATATGTTTTTGCAAATGCAGAAACTTTTGAAAAAGCTTTGCTGAAGAGCGGGCCAATGATCAGATCCATGCTGCTGAGTTCCGAACCGCTTAGCACTTTAATCACTTTTTCCTCTGAAAAATCAACATCATAAACAAATAGATTAACCTTCATCCCTTTCTGCTTCATCGAATCGAGTGCCATTTGAAATCCGGCATAAAAATCGAGAAAACGAAAAGCATGCAGATTTCTCAAACTGCCATAATCAGTAATATTTTCAGCAGCAATGGTGTCCACTTCTTCAAGATATAGCGGCAACATCAGAGCAACATTATAGGTTTTTTTTGTGCCCGGTAATTTGGGAGAGCATCCTGTGGTATGGATCCTTGACAACTGTGGTTCGAAGTTCGCACTGTCAGACAATACAGGTTCGGGTTCAACCGGAATTTTTACATACTGCCCTTTTTTTGCTTTTCGGTTGATGTCGGGATTGATCTTGGATATTTCATCATATTCAACATCATACAGATTGGCAATTTCTTCCAGTTTTTCTTTTTTATCAGGGTTATGAATGATGAAAGATTTTGTGTGAGCAGTTTCAGGAATACGGATCAGTTGCCCCGGTTCGATCTCACTGCTCAATCCGGGGTTGTACTTTTTTAGTGAATCGATGCTTACCTGGTTTTCCCTGGCAATCTGATACAGGGTTTCTCCTTTGGTTACAATATATTCCCTGAATCGGTTTTTTGTAATACCTCCTGTTTCGACCTTTATTTCATCTTCTTTTGGGTTTAGTTGATTGGGAATCAGAATAACATCTCCGATCGAAAGATTATTGGTCAGACCCGGATTGGCATTGATGATTTCACCGGTTGTAACATTGTAGTTTTTAGCAATTCCATACAAGGTTTCACCGGCCTCAACTGTGTGTTGTACAGTTAATCCGTCCCAGCTTTCCTGGTTTTCGGTTGAAAGGTCATGTTTCACAGGGATCTTGAGTGTTTCTCCCTCTTTTGGGTAATCTCCGAGATCCGGGTTGAGTTTTTTGATATCTGCTATTGGTACTCCATATTTTTTTGATAATCCATATAAAGTTTCCTGTTTTTTGATAATGTGATAAAAGTAGGTATCAGGCTTTTCATCTCCAATTGCCTTATTCGTTTTTGCATTAACTTTTACAGGAATTTTCAGGATTTTTCCCTGGCTAATACCAGATTCTGCCCCGGGATTGGATTTAAATATATCATTTACAGTGATGTCATAAGCACGTGCAATACCAAACAGTGTTTCACCCTTTTTTACAAAATGGAGATAATAATCTTTACCATCGAAATTTTCAACAATACCTGACCTGGTTATTTCAACCTCGTTTTGTGAAAAAGCTGAGAACCCGGCCAAAAACAGGATAATAATATAAAATGTGCGTTTTAGCATAATGTAACAATTAACTGGTAAAACAGTGATTTATTTCATGGTTGCTGTTATTCCCATTCAATGGTAGCAGGTGGTTTGGAACTGATATCATAAACAACCCTGTTAACACCTTTAACTTTATTGATGATATCGTTTGAAACTTTTGCCAGAAAATCGTATGGAAGCTGAGACCAATCTGCCGTCATTCCGTCAGTGGAAACCACTGCCCTGAGTGCGATTACATTTTCATAGGTTCTTTCGTCACCCATCACGCCAACCGAGTGAATCGGTAAGAGAATAGCTCCCGCCTGCCAAACCTTATCGTACAATCCCCTCTCTTTCATGGTTTCTATGTAAAGATGGTCGGCATCCTGTAAAATCCGAACTTTTTCGGGGGTGACATCTCCCAGTATCCTTATACCCAGTCCGGGACCTGGAAAGGGATGGCGACCGATCAGCAATTGATCCATCCCAAGTGTTTTACCGATAATTCTCACCTCATCCTTGAAAAGTGTATTTAACGGCTCAACGATTTTGAGTTTCATATAATCCGGTAAACCACCCACATTGTGATGGGATTTGATTGTTGCCGACGGACCTTTTACTGATTTTGATTCGATGACATCCGGATAAATAGTTCCCTGTGCAAGCCATTTTACATCTTTGATTTTATGGGCTTCTTCATCAAACACTTCAATAAAGGTTTTGCCGATGGCTTTTCTTTTTTCTTCCGGATCGGTTATGCCCTTCAGAGCCTTATAAAAACGGTCTTTTGAATCAACACCTATCACATTCAGCCCCATATGCTCATATGAATCAAGCACCGTTTTAAACTCATTTTTTCTGAGTAAACCGTTATCAACGAAGATACACGTTAGGTTTTCACCGATAGCTTTATCAAGCAAAACAGCGCTTACACTTGAATCAACACCCCCCGATAGACCCAGCACCACTTTATCATTTCCGAGTTTGGTTTTAAGTTCCTCAACGGTGGTTTCGATAAACGAAGACGGTGTCCACGACTGACTGCAGCCGCAAATATCGACAACAAAATTCTGTAATAGCTTTTTTCCTTCGGTAGTATGATAAACTTCCGGGTGGAATTGAATTCCGTAAGTTTGTTCGCCCGACACCTGGTACCCGGCCACTTCAACGTCATCTGTGCTGGTGATGATCCTAAAATCGGAAGGTAAATTGAGGATGGTATCACCATGCGACATCCACACCTGAGAGCCCATTGTCATCCCTTTCATCAATTCATTTTGCATATCAATATAGGCGAGGTTTGCCCTTCCATATTCCCGTGTGGTGCTTGGCATCACCTGTCCTCCGGATGTTTGCGCCATATACTGGGCACCATAACAAACCCCCAGCAGCGGAAAATGCTTCCTGATATGATCGAGTTCCGGAGCAGGTGCGTAGGTGTCCAAAACCGAAAAGGGACTTCCGGAAAGAATTATTCCTTTCACTTCCGGGCCAGGGTTGGGGTAATCATTATACGGATGTATCTCGCAATAAACATTCAGTTCTCTTACGCGGCGGGCTATCAGTTGGGTGTATTGGGATCCAAAATCAAGTATCAGGATTGTTTGTTCGTGCATCAGGTATTTTTGGGTCGCAAAGGTAGAGTCGTTGACTTTTATCTACAAATTTAGTTTTAAACATTGTAAAATGTTGGTAAATGATTATGATCCAACCTGATTAAGGTGGAATTTTTTTGGTATACATGATGGACGGTAAATAGGTAGAAATCACATTATTTTATTTTAATAATTTTGCGTGTATTGATGTGATGCATGATAGCGCAATTCTTATCATATGATGAGCCACTTTTCAGGCCGCCCAGTGAGGCATATTCAGCCATTTTTCAGGTAACTACCGGTTGTTCATGGAATAAGTGTGCATTCTGTGAAATGTATACTTCTAAAAAGTTCAAAATTAAACCGATGGATCTGGTTGATAAGGAAATTGATCGGATGGCCGAAATGCTGCCACAAACCCGCAAAGTTTTTCTGGCAGATGGAAATGCCATGGTATTAAGTTTTTCGAAACTTGAAAATATTCTTGATAAACTTCGCTGCCGTTTCGATCATTTGGTTCGTGTTTCGGCTTATGCCACACCTTCGGATTTGCAAAACAAAACCGATGAAGAATTGAAACTGCTTGAAAGAAAAGGGTTAAAGCTGTTGTACGTTGGGATTGAAACCGGCAATGAAGAGCTTTTGACGAGAATAAATAAAGGCGAAACCAGGGAGTCAATCCGTATTAATCTGGTAAAAGCCAGGAAAGCCGGTATTAAATTGTCTGTAATGATCCTTACCGGATTGGGCGGAAAACAGCTTTCGGAAGAACATGCCCGTGATTCTGCTAACATCGTAAACGAAATTCAGCCTGAGTATTTATCCACCCTTGTGTTGAGCTATCCCTATGGATTGGATCACTTTAGAAGCAGGTTTGCGGGTGATTTCGAACCACTTGACCTATCTGGTCTGCTGAACGAACAATTTTTATTTCTCAATGAAACAGCGCTTGATAAAACAGTGTTTCGAAGCGATCATGCTTCAAATTACCTGGTGTTGAAAGGAATTTTGGGCAGGGATAAAAGTCAGTTGCTCGATAAACTTAAACAAAGTATTAATGATCCTTTTCATCCGGAAATACGGGCCGAATGGATGAGAGGTCTCTAACCGATTTGCTATATGGAATTAAATCTGAAAAATAAACTGTTTATCGTTACAGGAGCCACCGCCGGTCTTGGAAACGGCGTTGCTGTTAACCTGATCAAAGAAGAAGCGAAAATCATTGCGGTTGCCAGAAATACAGAAAACCTGGAAAACTTAAGAATGCAATATCCTGAACAGGTCGAAACCGTGGCAGGAGATATAACCGACCCTGTAACATACCTGAAGGTTTTAGAAGTTTTAAGTGACAGGTATCTGAATGGGGTGCTGGTTAATTCAGGTGGACCTCCGGCCAAAGCATTTCTTGAAACTACACCGGATGACTGGGATAAAGCATATCAAACACTGTTGCGGTGGAAGGTCGTTTTTACTTTAGAGCTTCTGAAGGTATTCAGAAAACAACAGTATGGCAGGTTGGTTTATATTGAAAGCTCAGCTGTTAAACAACCTGTAAGCAACCTTGTTCTGAGCAATTCTGTGCGCATGGCTGTTGTAGGTTTTGTGAAGACACTTTCACAGGAAATTGCAAATGAAGGAATTACCTTAAATGTTCTGGCACCGGGTTTTCATGAAACTGCAGCGGCGGAAAGGTTATTCGTGAAAAAAAGTGAGGTTGAAGGGATCACGATCGATGCAGCAAAGCAACAATATACCAGCGAAATAAGTGTTGGTAAAATGGGAGACCCTCATGAGTTTGGAATGCTTGCAACATGGCTTCTGTCTGAGTATTCAGGCTATATTACCGGACAAACCATCAGTGTGGATGGAGGGAATATTAAAGGGATGATGGGATAATGTAATATCTCTCTGCAAAATGGATTACACAATTAGCAGGCTCATTGACGCTTTCATCAGCTACTACGGTTCATCCGGATTTCAGATCCGTGCCTTTTGGGCACCGGGCCGTGTAAATTTGTTGGGTGAACATACCGATTACAATGGCGGATATGTTTTGCCTTTCAGTATCCAGCAGGGAACCTATTTGTTGATCAGGCCTACCACAGATGGTTTATGGAAGTTTCGCTCGGAGAATATTCCCTTTTATGCAGAGATATCTATACAGGAAGAACCTGAGAAAATCGGTAATACCTGGATCAACTATCCACTGGGAGTGATCAGAGAATTTACCGGGAGAAATAAAATGACTGGTGGATTTGAGTTCTTATTTTTTGGAGAGATCCCGAACGGTGCCGGACTATCTTCTTCTGCTTCGGTTGAAATGGTGACCGCGATGGCTCTTAATGTTTTGATGAATGCGCATTTTACCATTACCGAATTGGCTCATCTTTGTCAACATGCCGAAAACGAATTTGTGGGTATGAACTGTGGAATCCTTGACCAGTATGCCGTAGGGCTTGGAGAAAAAAATAAAGCGCTGTTTCTCAATTGCTCAACTTTGGAATTCGAGCAGGTTCCTCTGCTTCCGGGAAATTACAGCTTCATGATATGCAATACCAATGTCCGTCGCGAACTGGCCGGGAGCAAATATAACGCAAGACATGCTGAATGCCGCGAGGCATTAAAGTTGCTTTCAGATCACAAAAGCCCTGAGAATTTGGCTTCCATATCCATCGATATGTGGAAATCACTAAAACGGAAGGTTGAAGATGACAAACTTAAAAGAAGAGTTGACCATGTAATAAATGAAAACAAGCGGGTTCAGGATGGGGTTGTCGCATTGAAGCAAAACAACATCAGGCTGTTTGGTGAGCTTATGCATGAATCTCATCAATCCCTGAGGTATGATTTTGAAGTATCATGTCGTGAACTTGACATCATGGTTAACCTGGTTATGGAAACAAACGATGCAGTCGGTGCCAAAATGACGGGGGCCGGGTTTGGTGGATGTGTTATTGCACTTGTTAGAACCGATGCAATTGAAACCTTTAAAAAAGTTGTGGGTAAGAAGTATGCCGGCGAAACAGGTTTGAATCCTGATTTTTATATGGCCAAAAGCGGTTCCGGGCTGAAAGAAATTGAATTAAAATGAAAAAGAAATATCAGTTATGAATGACTTAAATTCAGAAAACGATAAAAAAATCGATGACAAGTTTTATGAAAAAGAACTTGTAAGACTGCAGATCGAACTGGTTAAACTCCAGGAATGGATTCGTGCCCGCGGGCTAAAAGTGGTTGTAATATTTGAAGGGCGGGATGCAGCCGGCAAAGGAGGAACCATTAAACGGATAACTGAAAAACTCAATCCTCGGATATGCCGGATTGTAGCACTTGCCAAGCCAACAGAAAGAGAACAAACCCAGTGGTATTTCCAACGTTATGTCGCTCATTTGCCGGCTGCCGGTGAAATGGTGCTGTTCGATCGTAGTTGGTACAACAGGGCAGTGGTTGAACGGGTTATGGATTTTTGTTCGGATGAGGAATACTGGGAGTTTCTCCGGTCATGCCCCAACTTCGAAAGAATGCTGATCAGATCAGGAATAATATTAGTTAAGTATTGGTTTTCGGTGAGTGATATGGAACAGGAAAAACGATTTCGCTCAAGACTTAACAATCCGGCCAAACGATGGAAATTCAGTGAAGTTGATCTTAAATCATATACGAAATGGGATGATTACTCCAAAGCCAAAGATGAAATGTTTGGCTATACCGACACAAAACAGAGCCCGTGGTACGTGGTGAATGCAGATGATAAAAAACGGGCAAGACTCAATTGTATTTCTCATTTACTTTCGATGGTGCCGTATGATTACATTCCGCCTGAAGAGATCGATTTGCCTGAAAGACAGAATAAAACAGGATATGTGAGAACTCCTATTTCCGAGCAAACATTTGTTCCTGAGATTTACTAATGAATACGAATTTATCCTATAAAAATGAAAGAAACTGATGTACATGAACTGATCAACGAATCAATTCAGCTTGAGTTAAGAATGGCAAACCTATATAAGATTTATAGCACTGAATTTACGGAAGACAGGGGATTTTGGTGGCAACTGGTAATTGAAGAGCAGGGGCATGCCGCTCTCCTGCGATCAGGAAGGGACCACTTTTTGCCCGCAGATACTTTTCCTGAAACGCTGGTTGACCCTTCATTGATAAACCTAAGAAGGTCGAACAATATGGCGGAAAGCTTTTTGAAAAGAATAAATGCTTCAATTCCCGATAAAGAAACTGCTTATAGCGCAGCCTATCATTTCGAAAATCTTGTAGGTGAGTTCACTTTCCAAATGTTTATGGCTAAAAATGCGAATAGTCGCTTGGAAGAGGTTTTTCAGCAATTGAACAAGGATAGCGTTGATCATGCCGAACGAATTTTGTCGCATATGAAAGAAAACGGAACCGTTCTGCTTGGTTCAGAAGAATCCTTTACAGCCAAAGGCAGCTTTTGATCGTTACTTGTTTATAAAACCAGGTTAACTTGTAATTCCAAATCGATAAATTGTTTTGTGCAAATACAATTCACCCGGTTTTAGAAGTGTAGAAGGAAAAGCGGGCTGATTTGGAGTATCGGGGAAATGTTGTGCTTCAAGACAAAACCCTGAATAATTTTTGTAGGTGCGGTTATTTTTACCCCGAACAGGTTTATCCCCGAAATTTGCTGTATAAAACTGAAGGCCCGGTTGTGTTGTGAAAACTTCCATTTTCCTTCCCGATTTTGAATCTCTTACAATGGCTGCTTTTTTAAGTGCATTTCCACTATTATTGATTTCAAAGTTGTGATCGTACCCACCTTCTATTTGATCAATCCGGCAGCCAATCCTCCTAGATTGCGTGAAATCAAATGGTGTTCCCGAAACATTAATAAATTTTCCGGTTGGGATCAGGTCACTGTTAACTTCGGTATACCTGTTTGCATCGATCCATAAATAATTATTCAAAATATCGTTGTCAGGGTCACCGGACAGATTAAAATAGCTGTGTTGGGTCAGGTTTACGTGGGTTGGTTGATTGGTTGTAGCGCGGTAAGTTATTCGGAATTCATTGCTATTCGCCAATTCATATGTAACCTCAACATCTACATTCCCGGGATATCCTTCTTCTTTATCAGGAGAATTATAAATTAACCTGATTCCAACCACATCGTCCTGCTTGATCTCATTGGCCTGCCAAATAACCTTGTCAAATCCTTTTTCTCCTCCATGAAGATGAATGTTACCGTGGTTCCTTGTTAATTTATAGTGTTTGTTTTCTATGTTAAATGTACCACCTGCAATCCGGTTGGCAAATCGGCCGATAATTGCACCGAAGTAGGGTTCATTTTTACAGTAATCATCAAGATTATCAAAACCAAGCACTACATCTTCTATGTTTCCTGATCTATCCGGGACTTGTATAGAAGTAACTATGCCTCCATAATTGGTAATCTTCAGGGACATTTTGTAATCATTAGCCAGCGTAAAAAGGGTAATCTGCCTGCCATCAATTTCTCCGAAAGGGATAGTTGAAATATTCATCTAAGAAGCTCGGTTGTTTTGATTGATAAGATTTAAGTTTATTCCATGTTCAGAATTCATGTTGAAATAACTTCCGCTGCAAAAAGAATCGGATTACTTTCGCGACATATCCTTGCGTTTGGCGCAGCGAATAAATAGTTTGGCAACTTCATCTGACAGTGGGATTGTATGATCCATTTTCTCCGGATGCCATTGAACGCCCAGCAGAAAAGGCTTCCCGGTTGTGTCAGCGTAACTGATTGCTTCAATTAATGAGTCAGGAGAAAAAGCTTCAGGTTGAAGGCTTGTTGCCAGCAATTCAACGCCCTGGTGATGATTGCTGTACACTTTATCGGTTTTCCCTTCCAGACCATTCAGATAATTGGCATTATCGGTTATATTCACTTCATGAAAAGCCGGTTTGTATCCGGGGTAGCGGTGTCGTGTTTCTTCACCGATCATCACCGGTAAATCGAAATAAAGCGTTCCTCCAAAATAGACATTGATCATTTGCATACCTCTACAGATACCCATTACAGGAATTTGATTCAGTAAAGCGGTTTCAAGGGCAGTATATTCAAGGCTGTCGCGGTAACGGTTAGGTTCATCACAGAGAGCGGTATCGATCATTTTACCGTACAATCCGGGATAAATATCTTCCCCTCCGGTTAAAAGCAATCCATCGCAATTTTCAATTACCAACCGGGCTGAATCTAATCCGAGGCTGTAAAGATCGACCCATTCAATTGTTGAATCAGCCCGTTGCAACCACGAAATGTAGGTTTGATATTTCTCGACCGGCGTTGCCTTCGAAATGGCAATTAAAAACTTTTCATCATTAACTTTTTCCTCATTACATGATATCAGAAGTATGAGAAAAAGAAATAAAGGTGATGATACAAAATTGAATTTTATCATATTTCGACTGTTGTTGAATGATCAGGTTTTTTTTCAAAAAACATAAGTATCCCCGCGACCATAAGTGCCAGTGAGAGTTTAACAACTATTCCGGTGATTGTAAAGGATGGGATCAGTACAAATCCGGCAAGGAAAGTTCCCAGGATACTTCCCAGGGTAGATAAAGCATAAAGATTCCCGGCGGTGGCACCTGATGTAGTAACAGAATGGATCCTGAGCCGGACTGCGAATGGTGAAACCATCCCCAATAGCACTGCCGGAGGGGAAAACAGCAGGAGGGAAGCCAATATGGAGATCAGTTTGATATTGCCTGAAGCATCTGTTAAAAAATCAAGCAAAATGTTTTTAATAAACACGGTGAAGAGCATAAAAAATGCAGCAAGTAAAATAATTACAGCCAGCAAAACCGGTTTTGGAAAACGGTCAGATAGCCTTCCACCAGCATAATATCCAACAGCCAGACTTAATAATATGATACCGATGATGGATGACCAAACAAAAGCTGAAGTGCCAACATAAGGGCCGAGCATTCTCGAACCCACAATTTCAAATGCCATAACAACAGCACCACATACGAAAACCGTAATCTCCAGTAGAAATCTTTTCATGATCTTAGAAAAGCAAATGTAGAGAATAATTAATTTTACATCTCCGGAAAAAATAAAACTTATGAACGAATTTGCTGTGATCTTTGACATGGATGGTGTGGTTGTGGACAATTTTAAATATCATAAAAGGGCATGGGATATCTTCTGCGATCGTCATGGAATAGATTTATCCGATGATTTTAAATCAGGAATTTTTGGTGGAACCAATAAAGATCACCTCGAGTCATTTTTTAAAAAGCCTTTATCGAAATCTGAAATTGGCAAATATGAAGATGAAAAAGAAGCGATTTACCGCGGGATTTATGAACCCTTTATACAACCTCTCAATGGATTAAAGGTGTTTCTTGATGAACTCCATGCTCAAAATGTTCCGGTGGCACTGGCAACTTCTTCTCCACCGGTAAATGTATCATTTGTACTTGGAAAAACCGGATTGAAAAAGTCTTTTACTGTGATAACACATGCCGATGATGTCCGGCACGGCAAACCCGATCCCGAAATCTACCTGCTTTCTGCAAGAAGATTAGGCATTATACCTGATAAATGTTTTGTTTTTGAAGATTCTGAGGCAGGTATTAAATCGGCAAAATCTGCAGGAATGAATGTTATTGCAGTTGCCACAACGCACAGCAGAGAAGAAATTGAAGGAGTTTCAGGTATCATTGAGAACTTTACTGAGATTAATCTGTCTTACCTTAAAAATTTTACTTCAGGTTAAAATGGCTTGCCATCTCTTTTCGAATGAATTATTAATTTTCTTTCTATTTTTGATGCCCAATCCAACTTTAGTTTTACTTAAAATTTAATCGATGAAATATTTTGGTCCGTTTCCCATCCGCTTAACCTTTCTGGTTTTGGTTATTTCTCTTATATCATGCAACCAGCATAGTTCAAAAGATCAAAAAAATGATCAGGATGCACAATTGGCACAACAAAAATCCATGCATCCGGAATGGAGTAAAAATGCAAATATCTATGAGGTAAATATCAGGCAGTATACTCCCGAAGGCACTTTTAAAGCTTTTGAAACACACTTGTCCAGGTTGCAAAAAATGGGAGTTAAAATTCTTTGGTTGATGCCTGTTCATCCAATAGGAGTGAAGAACAGAAAAGGATCAATGGGAAGTTATTATGCCGTGAAGGATTATAAGGCTGTTAATCCTGAATTCGGAACCATGGATGATTTTAAATCCCTGGTCAGGGAAGCACACAATTTGGGTTTTAAAGTGATCATCGATTGGGTTGCAAACCATTCGGCCTGGGACAATCCCTGGATCACTGAACATCCTGAGTGGTATTCAAAAGATTCAACAGGAAATATGATCGCACCTTTTGATTGGACAGACGTTGCTGATTTGAATTATGATGAACCCGGTTTACGTGATGCCATGATAGATGCACTGAAATTCTGGGTGAAAGAAGCAGATATCGACGGCTATCGCTGTGATGTTGCCGGCATGGTTCCTACCGATTTTTGGAACAGGGCAAGAATTGAACTAGATTCAATTAAGCCGGTATTTATGCTTGCTGAGGCCGAACAGGTTGATTTACACGAAACTGCATTCGATATGACCTACGCATGGGAATTGCACCATATATATAATAGTATAGCAAAGGGGGAAAAGAATGTGAATAGCCTTGAACAATATTTTAGTAAAATGGATACTACTTATCCCAATGAAGCATACCGTATGAATTTTATCACCAATCACGACGAAAATTCATGGAACGGAACCATTGAAGAAAGATTGGGCAACGGTGCAGAAACTTTTGCTATGCTTACTTATACCCTGCCGGGAATGCCTCTCTTGTACAGTGGACAGGAAACAGGCCTTGATAAGAGACTCAGATTTTTCGAAAAGGATACTATCGAATGGGACTTCAATTCCCCCTGGATGGATTTTTATACCAGGATGACATCCCTGAAAACCCAAAATCAGGCTTTGTGGAACGGAACCTTTGGTGGAGCTTTTGAAAGACTGGCTACCAGCGATGAAGAAAATATTCTTGTATTTAAACGAGTAAAGGCAGGCAACGAAATTTTGGTTTTGGCCAATCTCTCACCCGATGAACATGCCTTTACGATAAATGGTGAACATCCGGAAGGTGAATTTAAGAATGTACTTACTGGCAAAGAGATGCCTTTTGAACCAGAGCAGAAATTCAACCTTGGTCCCTGGGAGTATCATATTTTAAAAAAATAACAGGCAAAATCAAAAAGCCCAAAATTGATTCGGAAAAACTGAATTTGAACACCTGGAGAGAATAATGAATTTTTTAAATAAAAATTAAGACAAAAAATTTGTTTCTTAAAAAAAATTCTTACTTTTGCACCCGCTTTAAGCGTACGTTCAGTATTTAATTGATTGATTTATAAAGGAATTTAGGAAACCTGAGAAAATAAGACGGTAATAGGTTCCAGCCTGCTGAAAATCATTGTTCAAAACAAAACAAACACAGTAGGTTCGTCTTAGCAATCCCGCCTTATTTGTGTTTCCATAATTTATAAAAATTTTTCAACTGTTCTGTTCGCAGATCAGTGCGATAATTAAATTGTTTCATATGCCTACAATACAACAGTTAGTAAGAAAAGGTAGAAAAAAATTAACGGACAAAAGCAAATCTCCGGCATTGGACTCATGTCCGCAGCGCAGGGGAGTTTGTGTGAGGGTTTATACTACAACCCCGAAAAAACCGAATTCTGCAATGCGTAAGGTTGCCAGGGTAAGGCTGACCAATCAAAAGGAAGTGAATGCCTATATCCCGGGTGAAGGCCATAATCTGCAGGAACACTCGATCGTACTGATCCGTGGCGGCAGGGTAAAGGATCTTCCGGGTGTAAGGTATCATATTATTCGTGGTGCGCTTGATACTTCAGGTGTAGAAGGTAGAACACAAAGGCGTTCGAAATACGGAACCAAAAGGCCTAAGAAATAAAACAGGAAATACGATTTAATCTTTATATAAATGAGGAAATCTAAACCGAAAAAAAGAGTCATTCTTCCCGATCCTAAGTATAATGATACGATGGTGACGAAGTTCGTGAACAACCTGATGTTGCAAGGCAAAAAAAGTCTTGCATTTGAAATTTTTTACGATGCCATCGATGTTGTATCCGAAAAGTCGGGTGAAGAAGGATTGGATGTCTGGAAAAAAGCTTTAACAAATGTTACCCCTTCGGTTGAAGTAAGAAGCCGCAGGATAGGTGGTGCAACTTTTCAGATCCCTACTGAGATTCGCCCAAGCAGGAAACTTTCTATTGGCATGAAAAACCTGATCGGTTTTGCCCGTAAACGTCACGAAAAATCGATGGCGCAAAAACTTGCCGGCGAAATACTTTCAGCATACAAAGAAGAAGGTTCAGCATTTAAAAGAAAAGAAGATACCCACAGAATGGCAGATGCCAACAAGGCATTCTCGCACTTCAGGGTGTAAATTGAAATTGAGGTATAGTACATGTCCGAAAGGTTAACACATATCAGGAACATCGGCATTATGGCGCACATCGACGCGGGTAAAACCACAACGACTGAGCGTATATTGTACTATACAGGTATCAACTACCGTATTGGTGAGGTGCATGAAGGTGCAGCCACTATGGATTGGATGGCCCAGGAACAGGAACGTGGAATTACAATCACTTCTGCTGCAACTACTGTTTTCTGGCCTTTTAATAATGATAATTACCGGATCAATATCATCGATACACCTGGCCATGTCGATTTTACCGTTGAGGTAGAAAGGTCATTGAGGGTGCTCGACGGAACCATTGCCATATTCTGTGCTGTGGGTGGTGTTGAACCCCAATCTGAGACGGTCTGGAACCAGGCAAATCGCTACAGGGTCCCACGAATTTGTTATGTGAATAAGATGGATCGCGCGGGTGCCGACTTTTTTAAAGTGCTCGGTGAGATCAAAGATAAACTCATTGCGAATCCTATTCCTGTGCAATTGCCGATTGGAGCAGAAGATGATTTTGAAGGTATCGTTGATCTGATTGCAAACAAAGCATACAAGTGGAATGACGAATCGCTGGGAAAAGAGTATTTTGAAGTTGAAATTCCGGAAGATATGCGCGAACAGGTTGCTGAATACCGGAAATCGCTTATTGAAGGTGCTGCCGAAGAAAATGAACAGCTTTTTGAGAAGTACCTTGAAAATCCAGATTCGATTACTGAAGACGATATTATTTTATCATTGCGCAAAGCCACACTGGAACTGAGAGCTACTCCGGTACTGTGTGGTTCCTCATTTAAAAACAAAGGCGTTCAGTTGTTATTGAACGCAATTGTAGGATTCCTTCCTGATCCGACGGAAGTTCCTGCAATCAGTGGTGTAAATCCCTATACCGAAAAAGAGGAAAAAAGGGAAGCCGATTCATCCAAACCATTTGCCGCTCTGGTATTTAAAATTGCTACGGATGCATATGTTGGAAGAGTGGCTTATTTCAGGGTATATTCAGGTAAACTCGATGCCGGTGAGCAAATATTGAATGCAGATACCAATAAAAAAGAACGGATCATGCGTTTGATGCAAATGCACGCCAACAAACAAAAACCACTTAAAACGATTGAAGCCGGTGATATTGGTGCTGCAGTCGGGTTTAAGCAGATCCGTACCGGAGATACCTTATGTGCACCACAACATCCGATTATACTGGAAAAAATGCAGTTTCCGGAACCTGTTATCCGAATGGCAGTTGAACCGAAAACACAGGATGACGTGGAAAAACTGGTTGTTTCTCTGGAAAAATTGGCAGAGGAAGATCCGACATTCACTATTAAGTTGGATGAAGAAACAGGCCAAACCATCATCAGCGGTATGGGTGAGCTTCATTTGGATATTATCCTCGACCGTTTAAGAAGAGAATTTAATATCGAATGTAATCGCGGTAAACCTTCTGTAGCTTATAAGGAAGCAATTACAGAAGCTGTTTCTCATACAGAGGTATATAAAAAACAAACAGGAGGTAAAGGTAAATTTGCTGAAATTCAGGTGATACTTTCTCCGGTTGATGATCCTGATTTTAAAGGGTTACAGTTTGTTGATGAAACCCGTGGAGGTAGTGTCCCGAAGGAATTTATCCCCGCTATTAAAAAAGGTTTTGAATCTTCCATGTCGAATGGTGTATTATTGGGTTTTGCTTTAACGAGCCTCAAGGTACGTTTGCTGGGCGGTTCTTACCATTCAGTCGATAGTGATTCAATTGCTTTTGAAGCTGCCGCAGCAAGAGCATTCAGGGAAGCCTGTAAAAATGCGGGACCTGTATTACTCGAACCGATTATGAAACTGGATGTGGTTACCCCCGACGAATATCTTGGTGATATCACCAGTGATCTAAACAAACGTCGCGGACATGTCACCAATGTTGAATCAGCTGTTGGAAGGCAACAAGTTCATGGAACGGTTCCACTGGCTGAGATGTTTGGATATGTAACAGCATTACGAACGATGACATCAGGAAGGGCAACGTCAAGTCTTGAGTTTTCGCACTATGCTGTCACCCCAAAAGATATCATGGAAGCAGTAATGCTTAAAATAAAAGGATATTTGGTTACTGTATAAATATAAAATTTATCAACGTGAGTCAGAGAATACGAATTAAGCTCAAATCATACGATCATAACCTGGTTGACAAGTCAGCTGAAAAGATCGTTAAAACAATTAAATCGTCGGGCGCAGTGGTTAGCGGTCCAATTCCGCTTCCCACCAATAAAAAGATTTTTACCGTTAACCGTTCGACATTTGTTAATAAGAAATCAAGGGAGCAATTCCAGTTATGCGCTTACAAAAGACTGCTGGATATTTACAGTTCCACTACAAAAACCATTGACGCGCTCATGAAGCTGGAATTACCCAGTGGTGTTGAAGTTGAAATCAAGGTTTGATAAAATTTAACAAGAATATTTGATTTTAAAAAGATAATCACATGTCAGGAATTATCGGAAAAAAAGTAGGAATGACCAGCATCTATGATACGGAGGGACGAAATATACCCTGTACCGTTATAGAAGCAGGGCCTTGTGTTGTTACGCAGGTGAAAACAAAAGACAAGGATGGTTATGAAGCCATTCAGCTTGCGTTTGATGAAAAGAAAGAAAAACATACTACACAGGCACTCAAAGGTCACTTTGCCAAAGCAGGTGTGTCACCTAAAAAGATTTTGGCTGAATTTACACGTTTTGAAGCCGGGCATACCAAAAAATTCGGTGACGTTCTTAAAGCTGATGTTTTTATTGAAGGAGAGTTTATTGATGTGGTTGGTATCTCTAAAGGTAAAGGTTTTCAGGGCGTTGTAAAACGTCATGGGTTTGCCGGGGTAAATGATGCTACACACGGGCAGCACAACAGGTTACGTGCCCCCGGATCAATCGGTGCTTCTTCCTGGCCTTCACGTGTATTTAAAGGAATGAGAATGGCTGGTCAAACCGGTAATCGCAGGGTGAAAATGATCAACCTGCAGGTAATGAAGATCATTCCTGAAAAGAATGTTGTAGTTGTTAAAGGGGCTGTGCCAGGTCCCAATGGTTCATATGTAAAACTTGAACGATGGAGTTAGAAGTATATAATATCAGCGGTCAGAAAACCAGTAAGAAAGCTGAACTCAGCGATGCCGTCTTCGGAATCGAACCGAACGATCATGCCATTTATCTTGCAGTTAGGCAATATATGGCAAATCAAAGGCAGGGAACACACAGTTCCAAAGAAAGAAGCATGGTGATGGGAAGTACCCGCAAGATCAAAAGACAAAAAGGTACTGGTACGGCCAGGTTTGGTGATATCAAAAACCCCCTTTTCCGCGGAGGTGGACGAATTTTCGGACCCAGACCCAGGGATTATAGTTTTAAACTGAATAAAAAACTCAGGAAACTTGCCAGGCTTTCCGCTTTGTCATACAAAGCCAAAGAAAATGGCATAATCATTCTTGAGGACTTTAGTTTCGATACCCCGAAAACAAAGACCTTTGCCGATATGCTGAAAAGTTTTGAATTGCAGGATAAGAAGGTACTTGTAATTGTTAACGATAATGACAATAACCTCTACCTTTCATCCCGTAATCTTCAAAAAGCAAAGGTTATCAGGGCCGATTCCATAAATACATATGATATCCTGAATGCGAATAGCTTACTGATCGCTGAAGGATCCCTCGGAGTGATTGAAAAGATGCATGCAGAAAATTAAAAATTTGTCTGACAATGAATATCATAATTAAACCGGTAATAACAGAAAAAATGACGGAGCTTGGTGAAAAGCTCAACCGCTTTGGATTTATCGTCGATAAAAGGGCTAATAAAATCCAGATTAAAAATGCGATTGAGGATTTTTACGGTGTAGACGTTGTGGCTGTTAATACCATCAACTATTCCGGTAAAGAAAAATCGAGGTTCACCAAAAGAGGAGCCATCACCGGAAGGACCAATTCATACAAAAAGGCTATCGTTACTTTAGCCGAAGGAGAAACTATTGATTTTTACAGCAATATATAAGAAATAATGGCTTTAAAAAAATTCAAACCGACGACATCCAGTCAGCGCTTCAAGATTATCAGTGCGTTTGATGAAATTACGACCTCAACACCGGAAAAGAGTCTGCTGGCACCGATGAAGAAATCCGGAGGTAGGAATAATGAAGGTAAAATGACCATGCGATATATGGGAGGTGGTCACAAGCAAAAATACCGGATCGTTGATTTTAAGAGAGATAAAGAAGGTGTGCCTGCAACGGTAAAAACCATTGAATACGACCCCAACAGAACCTCTCGTATTGCATTGCTGTTTTATGCTGACGGCGAAAAAAGGTATATCATTGCACCACACGGATTGAAAGTGGGCCAGGAGGTTAATGCAGGTCAGGGCGTAGCACCTGAAGTTGGAAATTCAATGTACCTGAGTGAAATACCTTATGGTACTGTGATACACAACATTGAACTTCGTCCGGGACAAGGTGGTAAGATGGCCAGAAGTGCCGGTTCTTATGCACAACTTGTTTCTCGGGATGGTAAATTTGCTATTGTTAAATTGCCTTCAGGTGAAACCAGGATGATACTTCAAACCTGTAAAGCTACAGTAGGAATGGTTTCAAACCCCGATCACAGCCTCGAAGTTTCAGGAAAAGCTGGAAGAAAGAGATGGCTCGGACGCAGGCCAAGAACCCGTGGTGTTGTTATGAACCCTGTTGACCATCCAATGGGTGGAGGTGAAGGTAGAGCGTCAGGCGGTCATCCAAGATCGAGAAAAGGTTTACCTGCAAAAGGATATAAAACCCGTGCAAAGAAAAAAGCATCAAGTAAATACATCATCGAAAGACGGAAAAAATAATAGTATATGAGCCGATCATTAAAAAAAGGACCCTACATCCATTATAAACTTGAGAAAAAAGTGATGGATAATGTTGAAGCAAAAAAGAAGACTGTGATCAAAACATGGTCGAGGGCTTCGATGATTTCACCTGATTTTGTAGGGCAAACCATTGCCGTTCATAACGGAAATAAATTTATCCCGGTGTACATCACCGAAAACATGGTAGGTCATAAACTCGGTGAATTTGCTCCTACACGCATTTTCAGAGGCCATGCCGGTGCAAAGGATAAAGGTAAAAGATAATTGAAGCATTAATATTGAAATATTCTGAAAAATGGGATCCAGAAAAAGAATAGCGGCTGAAGCAAGAAAAGAGGCAAATCAAAAAGTGGCCTTTGCCAAATTGAACAATTGCCCCACTTCTCCCCGCAAAATGCGTATCGTTGCTGATATGGTGAGAGGCATGAAAGCCGAACAGGCCCTGCATGTACTCAAACATTCACCCCAGGATGCAGCGGGCAGACTATATAAACTTCTGCTATCTGCAATTTCAAACTGGCAGGCAAAAAATGAAGGTGTCAGACTCGAAGATGCTAATCTGTTTGTAAAAGACATTTTTGTGGATAGCGCCAGAATGCTTAAAAGAATTCAAACCGCTCCGCAGGGAAGAGCTTACCGAATCAGGAAACGCTCGAACCATGTGACGGTAATTGTAGATAATTTAACTGAAAGTCAACAATAAGAAACAATACATTTTTCTAATGGGACAAAAAACAAATCCGATAGGTCTGAGACTGGGAATCATCCGGGGATGGGATTCAAGCTGGTACGGCGGTAATAATTACGGCCCGAAGATCGTTGAAGACGAACAGATCAGAAAATATCTCAACGCCAGGTTGTCGAAAGCCGGAATATCAAAAATCCTGATCGAAAGAACACTTAAACTCGTCACTGTTACCATTTTTACTGCCCGTCCGGGTATCATCATCGGCAAAGGCGGACAAGAAGTGGATAAACTGAAGGAAGAGCTTAAAAAACTTACCGGTAAGGAGATTCAGATCAATATTTCAGAGATCAAAAGGCCTGAACTGGATGCAATGATCGTTGCAACAACCATTTCAAAACAAATCGAAGGAAGGATATCCTACAGGAGGGCGATTAAAACAGCGATTGCTTCCACAATGCGAATTGGCGCCGAAGGTATTAAAGTGTTGATTTCAGGACGTTTGGGTGGTGCCGAGATGGCTCGTAGCGAAATATACAAAGAAGGTCGTATTCCACTGCATACACTCAGGGCAGATATAGATTATGCATTGGTTGAAGCACACACAACCTACGGACGTATCGGAGTTAAAGTCTGGATAATGAAAGGCGAAGTGTATGGTAAAAGAGACCTTACACAACAATTTGTACCCGATAAGAAAAAGGGACCGGCTCCGGCAGGAGGAGGACGTGGAAAATCCAGGAGAAGAAGGTAATTTTTGGAAACACTTAATGGAATAAGATCATGTTACAGCCAAAGAAAACAAAATACAGAAAACAGCAAAAAGGCAGAATGAAAGGCAACGCCCATCGCGGTCATGAACTCGCATTCGGATCTTTCGGGATCAAATCATTGGAGTTTGCATGGGTTACAGGCCGGCAGATCGAAGCTGCCCGTCAGGCTGTTACGAGGCATATGAAACGTGAAGGGCAACTTTGGATCAGGATTTTTCCCGACAAACCCATCACCAAAAAACCTGCAGAGGTTCGTATGGGTAAGGGTAAAGGTGCTCCCGAAATGTTCGTGGCAAGAGTAAATCCGGGCCGTATGTTATTTGAAGCAGGCGGGGTACCCCTCGAAACAGCGAGAGAAGCTTTAAGACTCGCAGCCCAGAAACTTCCGGTTACAACCAAGTTTGTGGTCAGAAGAGACTATGTTGAAGAATAAAAACAATATCTGTGATGGAACAAGATGTAATTAGAGAACTGTCGACGTCTGATCTGAAGGATCGTTTGGAAGATGAGACCAAACAACTTATCAAGTTGAAACTGAACCATGCTGTTTCACCGCTTGAAAATCCGAATAAGATCAAGGCATACAGGAAAATCATAGCTCGGATTAAAACCGAATTGCGTAAACGCGAGCTTGAAGAAATCAATAACAGTAATTCAAAATAATGGAAACCAGGAATTTAAGAAAAGAAAGAATCGGTCTGGTAGTGAGCGACAAAATGGATAAATCCATCGTCGTTATGGTTGAACGGAAAGTAAAACACCGTACCTACGGGAAGTTCGTGAAAAAGACTTCCAAATTTATGGCCCACGATGAAAATAACGATGGCCATACCGGTGATACGGTTAAGATTATGGAAACCAGGCCGCTCAGTAAAAATAAATGTTGGAGATTAGTTGAAATCATTGAAAGGGCTAAATAATGATACAACAGGAATCAAGATTAGCAGTAGCTGATAATAGCGGAGCAAAGGAAGTACTTTGCATCAGGGTGTTGGGTGGCACCAAAAGAAGGTATGCCTCCATCGGTGATAAAATTGTAGTTACCGTAAAGCACACCATTCCCTCAGGGAATGTTAAAAAAGGAACAGTTTCGAAGGCAGTTGTGGTGCGTACCAAGAAGGAAAAAAGACGTCCGGATGGATCATACATCAGCTTCGACGACAATGCAGTTGTACTGCTTAATAATGCTGGCGAAATGATCGGTACCCGTATTTTCGGACCCGTTGCCCGTGAGCTTAGAGAAAAGCAGTATATGAAAATCGTTTCACTGGCACCTGAAGTGCTGTAAACATTATCAATCATGCGAAAGAAGTTACATATCAAAAAAGGCGACAACGTAATGGTGATTTCCGGAAACGCTAAAGGCGACCAGGGAAAGGTATTGTTTGTTGATGTCGACAAACAAAAAGCCATCGTTGAAGGCGTAAATATGGTTTCTAAACATACCAGGCCAAATGCTGAAAATCCAAAGGGTGGGATCGTTAAAAAGGAAGGATATATCCATGTATCCAATTTAAAATTGATCGATGGGTCGGGAAAACCAACCCGCGTTGGCCGCAAACTGGATGAGAAATCAAATAAATCAGTTCGTTACTCTAAAAAATCCGGGGAGGTAATTAAATAATGGAATACATACCTAGGCTTAAGACCAAATATAAGGAAGAGATCGCTCCCGCATTAAAGGAGCAGTTTGGCTACAAAAGTACCATGGAAATCCCTGAGTTGACAAAAATCAGTCTGAACCAGGGTTTGGGCGCTGCCATTACCGATAAAAAGATCATTGATAAAGGTATTGAAGAAATGACCATGATCACAGGTCAAAAGGCGGTTGCAACAAAATCTAAAAAGGATATTTCAAATTTTAAACTTCGTAAGGGAATGCCGGTTGGCGTTCGGGTTACCTTGCGCGGTGAAAAAATGTATGAGTTCCTCGATCGGCTCATCTCTGTAGCAATTCCGCGTATCAGAGATTTCAGGGGGATTAATGATAAAGGTTTCGACGGACGTGGAAATTACACATTCGGAGTTCCTGAACAAATTATTTTCCCGGAGATCGATATCGATAAAGTGACACATATCAACGGCATGGATGTTACTTTTGTAACCAGTGCGAAAACTGATAAAGAATGTTTCGCTTTGTTAAAAGAATTTGGTTTACCGTTTAAAAATCAAAATAAATAAATATGGCTAAAGAATCAATGAAGGCGCGTGAGGAAAAAAGGCGCGAGATGGTTGAAAAATATGCCGAAAAAAGAGCAGCATTAAAAGCTGAGGGAGATTTTATCGCATTGCAAAAGTTGCCTAAGAATTCTTCAAAGGTACGTTTGCACAATCGTTGTAATCTTTCCGGCAGACCTAAAGGTTATATGCGCATGTTTGGTATCTCACGTATCAATTTCAGAGAGATGGCATTAAAGGGACAGATCCCTGGTGTAAAAAAAGCAAGTTGGTAAACATTAAAAGCTGAAGAAAAATGAATACAGATCCAATTGCAGATTATCTGACCAGGGTCAGAAACGCAGTGATGGCAAAACACCGGCTGGTTGAAATCCCTGCTTCGAACATTAAAAAGGACATCACAAAGATCCTGTTTGAAAAGGGTTATATTCTCAATTATAAATTTGAGGACGATGACAAACAGGGTAAAATAAAAATTGCATTAAAATATCACCCGGTGACCAAACTTCCGGCCATTAACAAAATGGAAAGAGCCAGTAAACCCGGTCTCAGGAAATACGCCGGATCAGACAGCCTTCCCAGAGTGCTGAATGGTTTGGGAATATCCATCATTTCAACCTCGCAGGGAGTGATGACCGATAAAGAAGCCAGAAAGCTCAATATCGGGGGTGAAGTTTTATGTTATGTTAGTTAATTTGAATGAATTAGTATTATGTCACGTATAGGAAAATTACCTGTTGAAATACCTGCCGGAGTCGAAATTAAAGTTTCCGGTGAAAACGTGGTATCTGTGAAAGGGAAACTGGGTGAGTTATCTCAACCTGTCGACTCAGCTATCGAAGTGAAAGTTGAAGACGGGTCACTGACACTTGTCAGAACCAACGAATCCAAAGATACGCGTTCCAAACACGGACTTTACAGAGCATTGATCGCAAACATGGTTCAGGGTGTTTCTGAAGGATTTACCACTGTTCAGGAATTGGTCGGCGTTGGTTACAAAGCCGAAGCAAAAGGACAGTTGCTGGAACTTTCACTGGGATTCTCTCACAACGTTGTTTTTGAAATGCCTGATGAAATAACGCTTGAGACAAAAACCGAACGTGGAAAAAATCCGCAGATCATTTTAAAATCTCATGATAAACAACTACTGGGACAGGTTGCGGCAAAGATTCGTTCATTGCGTAAACCTGAGCCATATAAAGGAAAAGGTATCCGGTTCCAGGGTGAAGAGATCAGAAAGAAAGCCGGTAAGGCAGCAGCTGAGAAATAATAAAATACCAGAAATTTTAAAGAAATGGTTACAAAGAATAGAAAACAGTTCAGAAGAAGCAGGATTAAAATGCGCATTCGGAAAGTCATTCTTGGCACACCCGATCGTCCGCGCATGTCTGTTTTCAGAAGCAACAAACAGATTTATGTTCAGTTGATCGACGATTCAGTGGGCAACACTTTACTTTCGGTTTCATCCACTAGCGCTGCCGATGAAAAGATCAATAAAATAGAACAGGCCAAAAAAGTCGGGAAGGAAGTAGCTGAAAAAGCAAAGAGCGCCGGTATTGAAACGGTTGTTTTCGACAGAAATGGTTATTTATATCACGGCAGGATCAAAGCCCTGGCTGAGGCTGCCAGAGAAGGAGGACTTAAATTTTAAGCATTATGTCAGACGTAAACATTAAAAGAGTAAAATCAAGCGATATTGAGTTCAAGGACAGGTTGGTCAGCATCCAGCGTGTTACCAAAGTAACCAAAGGGGGTCGGACTTTCAGCTTCTCAGCCATTGTGATTGTTGGGAATGAAAAAGGTGTGGTTGGATATGGTCTTGGAAAAGCCAAGGAGGTAACTTCAGCAATTGCCAAAGGAATTGATGATGCGAAGAAAAATCTGATCAAGGTGCCTATTCTGAACGGAACTTTACCTCATGAGCAGGAGGGTAAATACAGTGGTGCAAGGGTATTTCTGAAACCTGCAGCGCCGGGTACCGGTGTAATTGCCGGTGGTGCAATGCGTGCCGTTCTTGAAAGTGTGGGCGTCAGAGATGTACTTGCCAAATCAAAAGGTTCCTCCAATCCGCATAGTGTTGTTAAAGCTACCATCAATGCATTGATCCAACTCAGAGATCCTTACACAGTAGCGCAACTCAGGGGAATAGAACTGGAGAAAGTTTTTAACGGATAATTTTTCAAATTACCAAAATGAAAAAATATAAAATTACACAGGTAAGAAGTATTATCAAACGTCCGGAAGACCAGAAAAGGACGATGGCTGCCCTGGGCCTGCGGAAGATGAATCAGTCAAAAGAGGTGGAAGGAACTCCTCAGGTAATGGGTATGATAAATAAAGTGAAACATTTGTTAAATGTTGAAGAGATTTAATAACCCCAAATAATTTAGAAAAGATGGATTTAAGTAATCTAAAACCGGCAAAAGGTTCAGTCAAAGGCAGAAAACGGATCGGAAGAGGTCAGGGCTCAGGATATGGCGGAACCTCGACAAAAGGACACAAAGGGGCCAAATCGAGATCGGGCTATAGCAGAAAGATTGGTTTCGAAGGTGGTCAAATGCCCTTATACCGTCGTATTCCAAAATTCGGATTCAAAAACCTGAACCGGGTCGAATACAGGGGAATTAATATTGATACACTGCAAAAACTGGCCGACGAAAAAAAGATCAGTAGTATCGAACCTGAAACTTTGGTTGAAAATGGACTTGCTTCAAAAAAAGATCTGATTAAGATTCTTGGCAGAGGTGAATTAAAAGCTAAACTGGAAGTTAAAGCTCATGCATTTTCAAAAACTGCGATCCAGGCCATTGAAGCACAGGGTGGGGTTGCAACAAAAATCTGATAACAGATGAAGAAACTTATCGAAACAATACGAAATATTTCGAAAATTGAGGACCTGAGAAACAGGATTTTATACACTTTGGGTATTATTCTGATCTACCGTCTGGGGTCGTATATTACCCTGCCCGGTGTTGATCCGCATATGCTCTCGGCGTTACAAAATCAAACAAGTGAAGGATTGCTGGGGCTGCTGAATATGTTCTCTGGTGGAGCCTTCTCCAATGCAAGTGTATTTGCTTTGGGTATTATGCCCTACATCTCAGCTTCGATTGTTGTTCAGTTGCTCGGTATGGCTATACCTTACTTCCAGAAATTACAGAAGGAGGGTGAAAGTGGCAGAAGGAAAATTAACCAGATCACGCGATATTTAACCGTAATCATCCTTATTTTCCAGTCACCGGCTTATATTGGCAACCTGGTGCGTCAACTTCCCCCAGAAGGAATTTATCCCTTTGATCCGGGCATGACTTCGCATTCGATATTCTCATTCTTCGGAATATCTTCTATTATCATTCTTACAGCCGGTTCTATGTTTATCATGTGGCTGGGTGAAAGAATTACGGATAAAGGTATAGGAAACGGTATTTCGCTTATCATCATGATCGGTATTATTGCCCGGTTGCCATTTGCACTTTTCAGTGAGTTTATTTCAAGAATGGAAGAACAGGGAGGCGGATTGGTTTATTTCGTGCTAGAAATAGCGATCCTGGTTCTGGTTATTCTGTTGTCGATTCTATTGGTTCAGGGTACGAGGAAAATTCCGGTGCAGTATGCCAAAAGAATTGTTGGTAATAAACAGTATGGTGGAGTAAGACAGTATATACCGTTAAAAGTTAATGCTGCAGGGGTAATGCCTATCATCTTTGCACAAGCAATTATGTTTCTGCCCATCACCCTGGCCGGCTTCGCTTCTTCTGAAGCATTGAGTGGCTTTGCTGCTGCTTTCGCCAATATCAATGGGTTTTGGTATAATTTCACCTTCTTTATCATGATCATTTTGTTTACCTATTTTTATACAGCCATTACAATCAATCCGAATCAAATGGCAGATGATATGAAAAAGAACGGAGGTTTTATTCCGGGGGTTAAACCAGGCCGGAAAACGGCTGAGTTTATCGATAATGTAATGTCAAGGATCACACTACCGGGATCGATATTCCTTGGATTTGTAGCCATTATGCCTGCTTTGGTTAGCCTGATGGGAGTGAGCACACAGTTTGCACAGTTTTATGGCGGAACATCGTTGCTGATTTTGGTTGGGGTTGTTTTGGATACATTACAGCAAATTGAAAGTCACCTGTTGATGCGACATTACGATGGTTTAACCAAGTCGGGTAGGATCAAGGGACGTTCTTCCTTTAGTATGACCGGATAAGGAAGGACAACAGGAATTGATATGAATTTGGTAAAAACAGAAAACGAAATAAATTTAATCAGAGAAAGTTCTTTGCTTGTTGGTAAAACGCTGGCCGAGGTGGCCCGCAACATTTCACCGGGAATTCAAACCCAGAAACTAGATCAAATTGCCGAGCAATTTATCAGGGATCATGGAGCGGTGCCGGGTTTTAAAGGATATAATGGATTTCCATTTACGCTGTGTATATCAGTGAATGAAAATGTAGTTCATGGATTTCCTTCGGCAAGAGAATTGATAGACGGTGATATCGTATCAGTTGATTGTGGTGTGCTGATGAATGGTTTTTATGGTGATTCGGCATACACTTTTGCAGTTGGAGATGTGAACGAAGAAACCCTCGCTTTGCTGAACAGGACTAGGGAATCGCTTTACAAAGGAATTGAAAAAGCAGTGGCAGGAAATAGAATCGGAGATATCGGATTTGCAATTCAAAGCTTTGTTGAAGATTTCGGATACGGAGTAGTTAGGGATCTGGTAGGACACGGTTTGGGGAAAAATCTCCACGAAAAACCTGAAGTGCCGAATTTCGGAAGAAGGGGAAAAGGGCCCAAACTTGTTGAAGGGATGGTACTTGCCATTGAACCAATGGTAAACCTGGGAGACAAGAGGGTAGTGCAGGAAAGTGACGGTTGGACATTCCGTACAGTCGACAGAAAGCCATCGGCCCATTTCGAACATGACGTGGTGATCAGAAAAGGACAGGCAGAAATTTTATCAACTTTTGATTTTATCGAAGAAGTATTAAATAACAAATTAAACTGAAGTAATCCGTATTTATGGCAAAACAAGCCTCTATAGAACAAGATGGTACAGTGATCGAATCACTCGGAAATGCAATGTTTCGTGTAGAACTTGAAAACGGACATATCATTACGGCCCATATTTCGGGTAAAATGAGAATGCACTACATAAAAATCCTTCCGGGTGATAAGGTTAAACTGGAAATGTCGCCTTATGACCTTACAAAAGGACGGATAACATTCAGATATAAATAAAGGAGAACACAAAATGAAAGTAAGGGCATCGATTAAAAAAAGAACACCTGACTGTAAAATTGTCAGAAGAAAAGGAAGGTTATACATCATTAACAAAAAGAATCCCAAATACAAACAAAGACAGGGATAACGGTTAATCGACAAAAAGTAAATTATATAAATTAATACAATATGGCTCGTATAGCAGGAATTGACATCCCGAAAAATAAGAGAGGTGAAATAGCCCTTACTTATATTTACGGTATTGGCAGGCCAACTGCACAAAAAATCTTAACTGATGCTGGTGTCGACTTGAACAAAAGGGTTCAGGACTGGACCGATGAAGAACAAGGTGCCATCAGAACCGTCATTGGTGATAATTTTAAGGTAGAAGGTGAATTGCGTTCACAGGTGCAAATGAACATCAAGAGGTTGCAGGATATCGGCACGTATCGTGGAATTCGCCATCGTATCGGGTTACCTGTTCGTGGACAAAGTACCAAAAACAACGCCCGCACCAGGAAAGGAAGAAAGAAAACTGTTGCCAACAAGAAAAAGGCACCAACAGGTTAATAGTTAATCAATTAAGCTAGTAAATAAACATTTATGGCAAAGAAAGCAAAAGTTTCAAAGAAGAGGGTTGTTAAAGTAGAAGCGTTAGGAAAGGCATATGTCAGTGCTTCTTTTAACAATATCATTGTCACACTGGCCAACAACTCAGGACAGGTGATATCATGGGCCTCAGCCGGTAAAATGGGATTCAGGGGTTCTAAAAAGAACACTCCCTACGCAGCGCAATTGGCTGCGGAAGACTGTGCTAAAACAGCCTACGACCTCGGATTACGTAAAGTTAAAGTGTACGTAAAAGGCCCCGGATCTGGCAGGGAATCTGCTATCAGAACAATCCATTCGGCAGGTATTGAAGTTACTGAAATTGTTGATGTAACCCCGATGCCACATAATGGTTGCAGGCCTCCCAAAAGAAGAAGAGTATAATTAATTTTTAAGAAGTTTAGAAAATCCAATAATATGGCAAGATACGTTGGTCCAAAATCGAAAATAGCCAGAAAATTCAGGGAACCCATCTATGGTCCGGATAAAAGTTACGAAAAGAAAAACTATCCTCCGGGGCAACATGGCGCTTCCAAAAGAAGAAGGAAACAGTCGGAATACAGCATCCAGTTGATGGAGAAGCAGAAAGCCAAATATACCTACGGAATTCTGGAACGTCAGTTTAAAAATGTGTTCAACCAGGCATCCCGCAAAAAAGGTATTACAGGTACAATTTTGCTCCAGTTGATTGAAGCAAGGCTTGACAATGTTGTATTCAGGATGGGAATTGCACCTACGCGTGCGGGAGCAAGACAACTGGTTTCGCACAGGCACATTACTGTGAATGGAGCAGTTGTGAACATTCCTTCTTATGCGATTAAACCGGGAGATATTGTAAGTGTAAGGGAAAAATCAAGATCGCTTGAAGCCATCACAAATTCACTGGAAGGTCGGGCTCATAATTTCTCCTGGATCGAATGGGACGATGACCAGATGCGCGGTAAATTCCTGAATTATCCTGAAAGGGAAGATATTCCTGAAAATA
Source organism: Bacteroidales bacterium (assembly GCA_020438135.1). Classification (GTDB taxonomy): domain Bacteria; phylum Bacteroidota; class Bacteroidia; order Bacteroidales; family JAADJA01; genus JAADJA01. The sequence continues at coordinate 40,352 of JAGQVF010000096.1, forward strand.
TTAAGGAACAACTGATAGTTGAGTTGTATTCGAAATAGTAAGTGAATTACCGATCATTTCATAAACAAAATATAAAAAGCTGATAATGGCAATTTTAGCATTTCAAAAACCAGACAAAGTTATAATGATTAAGGCCGACGAATTCAAAGGTATCTTTGAATTTCGTCCGCTTGAACCAGGCTTTGGAATAACTGTTGGAAACGCATTGAGACGAATTCTGCTATCTTCTCTCGAAGGTTATGCTATCACCTCTATCAAAATTGAAGGGGTCGACCAGGAATTCGCTACCATAAAAGGTGTTGTTGAAGACGTTACCGAAATCATATTGAATTTTAAAAAAATCCGGTTTCGTAAGCAAATTGATGGCGAAAACAGTGAGAAAGTTCACATCGTTATTGGTGATCAGGATGTTTTTAAAGCCGGAGATATCAATAAGTTTTTGTCGGTGTTCCAGGTGTTAAATCCGGATGTTGACATCTGTCACATGGAATCCAACGTAAAACTTTCAATCGAATTGAATATTGAAAAAGGGCGCGGTTATATTCCCGCTGAAGAGAATAAAACATTAAATGCCCCTGTAGGAACTATTTTTATGGATTCGATCCACACACCAATAAAAAATGTAAGATTCAACATTGAAGATTACAGGGTAGAGCAAAAAACCGACTACGAAAAGCTGGTTATGGAGCTCGAAACGGATGGTTCTATACACCCCAAGGATGCTTTAAAAGAGGCAGCTAAAATTCTGATTCACCATTTCATGTTGTTCTCTGATGAAAGAATTACGCTCGATTCAGAAGAAAAGACGGTTACAGAAGAATTCGATGAAAGTTCGCTGCATACCCGTCAATTGCTGAAAACCAAACTCGTTGACCTGGATCTTTCGGTCAGAGCACTGAATTGTTTGAAAGCTGCCGATGTGGATACCCTGGGCGACCTCGTTCAATTCAATAAAAACGATTTGTTGAAATTCAGGAATTTTGGTAAAAAGTCACTCACAGAACTTGAGGAACTTGTTAAATCAAAAGGCCTCGAATTTGGAATGAATATCTCGAAGTATAAATTAGATAAGGAATAACAGAGATGAGACACAGGAGAAAAATCAATCATTTATCAAGAAAAACCGCTCATCGCCGGCAGATGCTTGCCAACATGGCTTCATCATTGATCATGCACAAACGGATCCACACAACTTTGGCGAAAGCCAAAGCATTGCGGGTTTATATCGAACCGATAATTACACGTTCAAAGACGGATAATACACATTCGCGACGTGTTGTTTTCAGTTATCTGCAAAACAAAGATGCTGTTTCTGAACTCTTCAGAGATATTTCGGTAAAGGTTGCTGACCGTCCGGGGGGATACACAAGGATCATAAAAATTGGTGCCCGTCTTGGAGATAATGCCGAAATGTGTATGATGGAACTGGTCGATTACAACGAAAATCTGCTCGGTACTCAAGATGCAGGAAAAGGTAAATCAACCAGAAGGAGAAGGGGCCGTGGTGGTAAAAAATCAGATACTCCTGAAACTGCTACTGCTACTGTTGCCGCATCTGAGGCTGCACCTGTTGAAGCTGCTGATGACGTAAAAGAAGAAGCCATCGTGGAAGATGTGACAGCTGAGGAAGTTAAAGATGAAGCTGTTGTTGAATCGCAGGAAGAAAAAGCAGAAGAGCCTGTTAAGGAACAAGAACCGGCTGCTGAAGAAAAGCCAGCAGAAGAACCTGTTGCTGAGGTGAAGGAAGAAGAACCCAAGGCAGAAAAACCTGCTGAAGATGAGAGCAACGAGGAAGGTGATAAAGATGACGAAAAAACGGAAAAATCTTAAGAAACGTTAAGTTTAAGTTATAATAAAAGGATAAAGTATTGCACTTTGTCCTTTTTTTTATTTTTGCTGAAAATTGGAAGATAACATTTTAATAATTAGAAAGATATGAGTACAATATTTAATATTCATGCCAGGCAGATCCTCGATTCAAGAGGAAATCCCACCATCGAGGTGGATGTGATGACACAAAACGGAATTGTGGGACGTGCAGCTGTGCCATCGGGTGCATCAACCGGCGTTCATGAAGCTGTTGAACTGCGCGATGGTGATAAATCTGTTTATTTGGGAAAAGGTGTCCAAAAAGCAGTACACAATGTAAATAATGTGTTGAATGAGGAGTTAAAAGGTTATTTTGTGACCGATCAGAATGAAATTGATGCCCGAATGATCGAAATTGATGGAACTGAGAACAAGTCGAAATTGGGTGCCAATGCCATGCTTGGCGTATCCCTGGCCGTTGCCAAAGCCGCAGCCCTTGAAACCGACCAGGCGTTGTTCCGCTATGTTGGTGGTGTTAATGCCAATACGCTTCCCATTCCGATGATGAATATTCTGAACGGTGGTTCGCATGCCGATAACAGTATCGACTTCCAGGAATTTATGATCATGCCGGTGGGCGCACAATCTTTCAGCCAGGCACTTCGCATGGGTGCCGAGGTATTCCACAATCTGAAGGCCGTTTTGAAAAAGCAGGGACACAGCACAAATGTTGGCGATGAAGGCGGATTTGCTCCAAACCTCAAATCAAATGAAGATGCCATAAAAGTAGTTTTGGAAGCCATCGAAAAGGCTGGCTACAAACCTGGTGACGACATCTGTATTGCCCTTGATCCGGCTTCTTCAGAATATTACCTCGAAGAGGAAAATGTATATCACCTGAAATGGTCAACCGGAGATAAGCTCACACCAGCACAAATGGTCGATTTTTGGAATGACTGGGCTAAAAAATATCCCATCGTTTCGATAGAAGATGGCATGGCTGAGGATGACTGGGATGGATGGAAGCTGATGACCGATAAAATGGGTGATAAAATTCAACTGGTCGGTGATGACTTGTTTGTGACCAATACCAAAAGACTTCAAAAAGGCATTGAAATGGGCATTGCCAATTCTATACTGATCAAGGTTAACCAGATCGGTACACTTTCAGAAACCATTAATGCCGTTAATCTTGCAACCCGAAATGCATATACTTCGGTTATGAGCCACCGTTCTGGTGAAACTGAAGATACTACTATTGCTGATCTTGCCGTGGCGTTGAATACAGGTCTCATTAAAACGGGAAGTGCCAGCCGCTCCGATCGGATTGCCAAATATAATCAATTGCTCAGGATCGAAGAACAACTTGGAGCACAGGCCGTTTATATCGGAAAGAATTTTAAATACATGCGCTAAGTTAATTAACTAATAACTGTGTTATAAGAATGCAAATGGGTGAAAATCCCGTTTGCATTTTTTATTTTACAGGTAACAATTCTGCGGGTTTTGTACTTTTGAACTTTCCTCAAACTAAAAAATATGTCCAGATTCAGGCACTTTCTGAAAGATAAATTTCTGATGCTCAAGATCAGAAATCGTTTCAATCCTTCTGTTCAGATTTCGCAATTGCAAATGTTTCACTATTATCGCGATGGTATTCGAAACAAAAACCTGCCGCAATTGAAAGATACCGGTTTCAGGGTTTTTTCGCAGTTCGAAGAGGATGGCAAACTCCTTTTTATATTTTCGGTGCTTGGGATGAGAAACAAAATATTTGTCGAAATTGGTTCTGATGATGGAGTTAACAGTAATTCTGCAAATTTATATTTCAATTTTGGATGGCATGGGCTTTTTATTGATGGAAATCCTGAAAGCATCAAAAGGGGAAAGCGTTTTTTTAGCAAATATCCCCATCCATGGACTTTTCAACCCAAATTTAAATGTGCCAGGGTGACCCGTGAAAATGTTAACGAACTGATAGGAAATGCGGGAATTGAAGGGGAGATTGGGCTTCTTTCCATCGATATTGATGGCAATGATTATTGGATATGGGAAGCAATAAAAGTGATTGAGCCACAGGTTGTCATCATTGAAACCCACAACGAATTTGGAATGAATAACATCGTTGTTCCGTACGATTCAAAATATGTTTATCCAGGCAAACATCCGGTTTATCATGGCGCTTCACCCGTTGCCATGACCAGGCTTGCCGCGAAGAAGGGCTATCGGTTGGTTGGGGCGAATGAGTTGGGTTTTAATTTTATTTTCGTGAAAAATGGCCTGGGTGAGGATCTTATTCCGGAAGTTACGGTTGAGTCGGTTTTACAACATCCATCAGTGAAAGAAGGATATAAGACCTTTGAGGAGATAAAAGATTGGGAATATCTTGAAGGATAAATGCAAAACATGCCCTTACAATATGCGATAACAGGAGCCAGCGGGCATGTGGGCAATCACCTTTGCCGAAAACTTATCGAACAGGGTGCCGACGTGAAGATACTTCAGCATAAAGAGTCAGCAGCATTTATACACACTGATTTGGAGTTGATTCCCGGAGATATCAGGAATTTCGATTCTGTAAACCGGTTAGTAAAAGATTCGGATATCGTTTTTCATCTTGCTGCCAAAATAGCAATTTCCAACAGAAACGGAAAAGCAATCAGGGAAGTAAATGTAGATGGAACAGCTAATGTGGTTGAAGCCTGTTTGAGGAATCATGTAAAACGTTTGATTCATTTTGGTTCTATTCATACGCTTGAAATGTTTGATACGAATGATCAAATTGATGGATCGGGTCAGCTCAGTAATAGCCACACCAATGTATATGAACATTCAAAAACAGAGGCAGAAAAAATTGTAACTGATGCGATAAAAAGAGGACTGGATGCTGTGATTATTACGCCAACCGCTATTATAGGACCGTACGATCAAAAACCCTCTTACCTCGGACAGGCTTTGATTAAGATCAATAAAAATAAAATCCCTATGCTCATTGAGGGAGGTTACAATTTTGTGGATGTGAGAGATGTTGTTGAGGGTGCAATACGTGCATCCTCCCATGGGAAACGCGGTGAACGCTATATTTTATCAGGAAAATGGTACAGCTTAAAAGAGTTGTCAGAAATGATTGGTAAAATATCAGGGAGCAAAACACCTCAATGGGTTGCGCCGGAGTGGTTTGCCTTGTTGGGTTTGCCATTTATTCAAATGTTTGCGCGTATTTCAGGTCTGGCACCTCTCTACACAAAACAATCGCTTCATATGTTGAAACATTCCGGGAGGAATATTTCATTTGCAAAGGCAGCTAACGACCTGAATTATAAACCCAGACCATTACAAGAAACACTTCAGGATACTTTTACCTGGTATCGAAATAATAATTTGTTGTGATACAGCTGTCATCAAACATATTCAATTTGATGCTTTACGCCTGGATAGGAATTGCCATTCTGATCTTTCCACTTCTATTAAAAGTTACGGCACCCTACGGCAAACACGCTAAAAGTACCTGGGGGCCGATGATTAACAATCGTATTGGTTGGTTTATCATGGAGTTGCCGGCATTGCTTGTATTTGCTATTTTCTTTCTAAAAGGAGTAAATAAAATTTCTGTGGTTTCGGCACTGTTTTTCATTTTATGGGTAAGCCATTACTGCTACCGATCAATTGTATTTCCTTTAAGAATTAAAACCGATAAAAAGAAGATGCCACTTCTTATTGTGATATTTGCCATTTGCTTTAATTGTATAAATGGATTCTTAAATGGCTACTGGTTTGGTAATTTAAGCGATGTTTATGCGCTTTCCCGGATTTGGGATGTTCGGTTTATTTCGGGGTTTGTGCTTTTCTTTAGCGGTTTTGCTATTCACCACTATCACGATCAGATATTGATTTTAATAAGACAGGACAATCCTGATGCCTATCAAATTCCGAAAGGTGGCTTGTTTCGGTTTATTTCATGCCCCAATTTTCTGGGAGAGATCGTTGAATGGGCTGGTTTTGCTTTGCTTACCTGGTGTCTTCCGGCCTTTTCTTTTTTCCTTTGGACATTCGTTAATTTGGTTCCACGTGCCCTGGATCACCATCGCTGGTATAAAAGAAAATTTGAGAACTACCCCACAGATCGAAAAGCCATATTCCCATTTCTCTTATAATTTGTTGTTACCGGATAATAACATCGAAACGGTAAAAATTCAAATTATTTAATTATTTTCACCATGAAATCAACACCCTTGAATCAGTCTTATTACAATGCATAGTTTCCCTTACCATATTGTAAAAAACCGATGGCTTATATTGATCCTTGTACTCTGCCTTACGGTTTTTCTTGGTTTTAAAATCAGAAATCTAACCATTGATGCAGATATTATCGGTTCCTTGCCCGATGATGATAAGGATGCCGTTTTACTCAGAGAGATCAGTGATCGCTTTGGTGGTAATAATATGGGTGTATTGATCATGGAAACGGATGATATTTATCAAACTGAAGTTTTAGAGCATATCCGTGATCTCACCGATTCTATTGGCTCCACCCCCGGAATAACTACTGTTACGAGTCTTACCAATATCATTAATATTCAGTCGAATGAATACGGGATTGAGATAGGAAAACTTGTTGATGAATATAATTTTCCACAATCGGAATCAGCCCTGAGATCATTACGAAACAAGGTTGAAGCAAATGATCTGTACAAGGGTTCCATCGTTTCTGAGGATGGTAAAGCAACCCTGATCGTTTTTACATTATCTGATGGGGCTGAAGTAAAACAGGTGGCTGAATCCGTAAGAAAAAAAACAGAAAGTCTTGACTTGCCTGAAAATATCTATTTCACTGGTTCTCCCATGTTGGTTACCTATATTTCCGACCTGATGACCCGCGATCTGACCCGTTTATTGCCGGTGGCTTTGCTGTTGATCACATTGATCCTGGCCTTGAGTTTTAGATCGATCCGTGGTGTGGTGTTGCCACTTATCACTGCAGTTATTGCCATTCTCTGGACCCTGGGTATCATGGCGCTTCTGGACATTCAAATGTCGATGATCTCAAATAATATCCCGATTATCTTACTTGCGGTTGGCAGTGCTTATACCATCCATGTCGTTAACAGGGTTTACCAAATAATTCAAAGTGACCAGAAAAAAGCGGTTAGAGAAGCGCTGGGATATGTTTTTATTCCTGTGATACTTGCAGCGATTACAACGATGATAGGTTTTGTTTCTTTTATTTTTGGAGCCTATCTTGAAATGATTCGTGAATTCGGTATATTTACAGCCCTGGGAACATTTTTTGCCTGTTTGCTCACTCTGTTTTTTATTCCTTCCTTACTTACTTTTTTCCCATATTCTGATAAACGGGCAGTTCAATCGCATAAAAAGGACTCATACCTTTCAGGAAAAGTACTAAAACCACTCAATATTTTGCTTTTCCGGCATCCAAAAGCGATTATCATTGTTTGGTTATGTTTGATCTTGCTTAGCCTTGCCGGTATATTTTTTATCCAAAGGAGTGTCGATATCAGGGAATATTTCAGGAAGGATGATCCCACGCGAAAAGCAGAGAACATCATGATCGATAAATTTGGTGGAACAAAACCGGTATTTGTCCTTTTTAAGGGAGATATGAAAAATCCGGAACTTTTAAAAACCATGATGGAAACCGAAGCATATATGGAACAAAGTCCGGATATTTCCAATACCCAATCCGTGGCTGATCTGATTGCAGAAATTAACGGTTTAATAGGAGGGGAGCAAAAAATTCCGGATGACCAGGACCGAATTGAGCAGTTGTGGTTTTTACTTGAAGGAAATGAAATGATGTCGAGACTTGTAACTGAGGATCTGGATCAGGGGATTATCATGTCGCGATTTTTGTCAGCCGACAATGAAAGCAAAAAGGAGTTTGTAGCTTATATGCAGGAGTTTATAGAAAGTCATGCATCAAAGGAGTTCACCATCGAAATAACCGGAATGCCCTTCGTTGATATAACCATGGATCGCAGCCTGATCAACAGCCAAATTGGAAGTTTGGCCATTGCCATTATTTTTGTGGTGATTGTGGTCGGATTAATTCTTCGATCACTTCGAAGTGGATTGCTGGCTACCTTTCCGATTGTTGCTTCTATTCTCATTCTTTTTGGGGTTATGGGATTAACCGGTATACCTTTGAATATAGGAACAGTACTGGTGGCAAGTGTGGCTTTAGGCATCGGGATAGATTATGCAATTCATGTGATCTCTCACTTTAACCATATTTTTAAAACTACAGGCGATGCAGCTGTGGCAATGGAAGAAACAATCATGGTGAGCGGCAAAGCAATTTTAATCAATGTGTTTTCAGTAGCAGGTGGATTCCTGGTGCTGATATTTTCGCAAATGGTCCCTCTGCAGTATTTCGGACTTCTGATTGCCCTAAGTATGGTAGGTTCCAGTCAGTCGGCTCTTACACTGCTGCCTGCTTTGTTGATTTTGGTCTACAGAAAAAATTAATTTTGCAGAAATTCAACATGTATGAAAACCAATCTCA
>JAGQVF010000097.1 GCA_020438135.1 Bacteroidales bacterium
CGCATACCTCCGGCCGGTGAATAAATGACCAGGTTAACCAGCATTTTTTTATAGGGGATTTCAGGGATATGTCTAACTACAAGGTACACATCATATTCAGATTCAACATCTTCAAATTCCACTTCAAAATTTAAATAATCGAACCGGTTCCAGCTCAGGTTGTCGAATTTGTGATATTTTTCATATATCACCTGTTCACCTGAACAAGAGATTAACAAAATGAATAGAAGGAACAATAGATAAACCGGAAATTGTTTTGTAAAAGTCATAATAGAGATCAGTTTGAATTTCGTTCAAGCCATTTTAACGCTTCACGTTTGCTGAGGGGGGCAAGCTTTTTTTGTTCCGATTCTACAAAATCAACCACCCACTTTGCGTCGGTTTTGGAATATTCGCGCAGGATCCACCCGATGGCCTTGTTAATAAAAAACTCCTTTGAGCCATATAACTTTTTTATATAACGTGTCATCAATTCAACATCGGTAGCCGATTTGTACTTCAACTGAAACAGGAGCGATGAACGTTGCAACCAGATGTTACCGGAGTTCATCCACGATTGTGTAACCGGAACCATTTTATCAGGGTAACTGATAAAATAGGGACCCACTAGGTTGGATGCGATAAAGTCGACCGAATCCCACCACGATTTTTCAATGACAAGAAATTCATACAGGCCGATACGATCAACTGGCGCTTTTTTAGCCTTTTTGGCCAACATCTCCATGGCAAAGTATTGCAATTCGCGTTGGGGCAACGACCAGCATTCGCGTGCAATTTGTTCAGGGTAATCAGGGTAACCGTATTGTTTGAAGAAACTGCTAATCAAATTTTTTCTGAGGGGGGATTTTAATCCGTAAAAAGTAAATAGTCTTTTCATATACTTTTCCATCTGCACGGCATCCTCATCATTTTTATTTGCCTCAAAAGATTCGATCAGGGGCTGAATATAGCTGCTCATACAACCAGGATTTAGTTTTCAACCACTACCAGGCGCTCAACCGCCAACAACTGATTTTTATCATCTTTGAATTCCACCAGGATGATCCCGTTTGTTTGGTTTTTGGGTTTCCAGAAAACGGAACTGTTTTTTTCGTTTACCCTAAGAGATTCGAGTAAATTTCCGGAGACGGAATAAAATGAAAGTGTTCCGGGAATCTCAGTCTCGAGATGAAATCCACTACCGGAAGGATTGGGAAAAATGTTTAATCCGGTTTTTATTTTTGATTCACCAACCCCAACAAAAGTATCGTCGCACACAGCCAGGGTATACTGTCCTGGTTGGATATTCTCAACATACAATTTACCGATGTTCCACAGTCCGATCTGTGTGAAATCGACATACTGCCAATTGTACGCAGGCGAAGGTCTGTAAAGCATAATCACAGAATCGGTTGCATTGGTAATAAGTCCATCGTCGAGTTTACTGCTTACGCTGTAAAAAAAGATACCGGTTGCCTCGAATCCCTCCGGGAAAACACCCTGTATGTCCCAATACCTGTAATCGGAAAGAGTGAGTCCCTGAACAGGCTCAAACAACGGATCGGGGGGTGCCCATTGATGCCCAACCCAAACAAGAGCAGAATCGTTAACGGACTGCACTTCGATCTCGAAAAAAGTATTGTCGAAGGAAAGATCTTCAGGTTCTTTGATCACCTTTGAGAAATCAGTTATAGCATCGCATTGCAATTCATTAAAATCAGGAATGATGAAGGCGGGCTCAAAAGGGACCTGAACTGTCGCAGAACCGTTTGCCCCGTCAAACATAACATCACTTGTGAAACTTTCCCAATCATCGTTCATGAAGGTGAGCTCAATTTTATTGGCATCTCCAGTAAATGCCGGTCCGTGTCTTTTTTGTTTCAAAAAAACGGATACGTCATATTCTCCCCCGGAAGCAATAACCTGGAACGAATCGACCGAATAATGTGGTGTTCCTGAGTGAAAAACCCAATTATCAAACCAGGGGCCCATATCAACCCCGGTGTGACCGGTTAAAAAATCACGGAGATCATAGGATGATGCATAATTGTATTTAAATTCTTCGTTGTATGCAGCCATGCCGTCGAAAAAGAGATCATCGCCCAGATACCCTCTGAGCGAATGAACTACCGTGGCACCACGGTCGTAGGCACTCAAACCGTAGGTTACCTCCTGCGGAATTTCATTCAGAGGAAAATAACTTCCATCACCGCCTGTGGTGTGGCAAACCTGTAGCACATTTTTATGCATATCGTTGATAAACTCAAGGTACTGATCGCGTCCGTATAATTCTTCCTGCATAAGACCGTCGCAAAAAACCGCCCAGCCTTCGTTGAGCCACATCTCTTCAGCACTTGCGCAGGTAACATTGTCGCCAAACCACATGTGCGAAAGTTCGTGGGTTAAAAGCGATTCATTGGACAGATTTCCATTGATGGCAAAATGGGGGTAAGCAATGTTGGTAGCATGTTCCATGGCGCCAATGGCTGTTCCGACATACCCCACACGATCCCATCGATAAGGCCCGAACCGGTCTTCAAAAAGAGCAAGGATCTCATTCAGATTTTCGAATGAACCATCCACTTTGTTCGAATCGGGAGATTTTACCCAAACCTCAACCGGGATGTCTGCTTCAATGCCATTATATTCCGACGTCCAGCGGGCATAATCACCCACCGCCACCGAAGCCAGGTAAGTCGGGATGGTCTGATTCATTTTCCAGTGATATGTTTTGGTGCCATCACCATTATCTGTAATGGATTCGAGTAAACCACCGCACACAGCATCTTTTCCGTTTTCAACCGTTACGAATAATTCGTAGGTCGCCCGGTCCTGAAAATCATCGATACAGGGAAACCAGGTTTTGCCCAGATTGTGTGGGATCGACTCGAAACCAACACCGAGGTTAAATGCATATTGTCCCGACCAGTGGAAACCTCCCCAGGCTTCATGGAACGGCTCACCATGATAAAATACACTTACCGTAACCTGGTCGCCTGTATTTATGGATTCATCAAGCGGTATGGTAAGTATTATTCCACTGTGATTAAATCCGGTTATCTCTTCACCATCCACAAATACTTCATCCACGGTTAAATCCTGGAGTTCGAGTTTAATCTCATCGAGGTTATCCACCTTTGCTGTTAGCAGAACATCGGTTTGAGCAGTGATCTCCTGGTTTGTAAAATCGAGTTCATTGATATAAATGGTGTAACTGATCGCATCAAGCGTATCGCTCAGCATCGACTTTTGAAAAGAAGCAGCGTGTGAGCATTTATGTGAATGTTGTGCAGGCAACTGGAAATAGATGCCACTCAAAACCAGTAAAATCAGGACTACATTTTTCATGATAAAATTATTGCGGTTTAAAATAATGATGTTCAAGTGTTTTGCCATCAAACACAAGATATGAATAATATTTGATCCAGTCGCCCACGCTGAAATATATAGCCTTCCCTTCGATGTCGACCTGTTGGGGCCGGTGGATATGACCAAAGATAAAATAATCGATCTCAGGATATTTCTTTAACATTTCTTTGCTGAAACCTGCCAACCGGTTGATGCCCACATCATTCACCGAATCGATCCCGGCATTTTCGTTGGCAACGCGACTTTTATTCGACCAGTAGAGACCCATACCGGTGCCGATATCGGGGTGCAGCCAACGGAAGAGCCATTGATTGATTTTGTTTCGAAAAACCTTTTTCAGGAACTTATAACCATTATCTCCTTCTCCCAAACCATCGCCATGCCCAAGAAAGAAGGTTTTATCGCCATACTGTTTGATCAGGGTATCGGGGTAGATCTTAAAATTCAACTCCTCCTCCAGGTAATCGAAGGCCCAAACATCATGATTTCCCCTAAAAAAATAAACAGGTATACCCGCATCACTTATTTCGGCCAGTTTTCCGAGCAACCTGACATGCCCTTTTTGAACTACCGTTTTGTATTCGAACCAAAACTCGAAAAGATCACCCATGATGTACAATTCCTGCATGTCATCACGAACAAAATCGAGCCATTCGATGAATCTTTTTTCGCGTTTCAGGCTTTCGGTGCGGTTTGGTACCCCGAAATGGCAATCCGAAACAAAATAGATCTTTTTATTTTGTTGTAATTCCGTCAAAACTAATTGCTGTTTATACCCTTTAAATTCAGGCGATCGACTTCCATCAGCAGGGAGTCGAGGTTTTTATTTTTAAATAAGATCGTATGATTTTTGTCGAGTAAATAATAATATGGAAGCCTTTCCGGTAGATTATAGATTTTTGCGATCTCTGAATTTAATCCGCCCAGATCGCTCACCTGTTTCCAGGGAAGGCTGTCGAGATTCACGGCACCTTTCCAAACAACCGACTTTTCATCAAGGGAAACACCAAGCAGTTTGAACCCTTTTTTGCTCAGCTCATCATACCTTGCAATCAACCTTTGATTGTCTTTTCGTGCCCTGGCGTTCCAGCCGGCCCAAAACTGAATCAACACCGGATTTCCCAGGTAGCTTTTCAGGGAGAAGGGATTACCGGCTGTGTCATTCATTACAATATCAGGGGCTTTCCTTCCGGGAAGCACTTTTTCTTCAGCAATGGCTTTGTCAAAAATCCGAAGCCTGATTTCTTTGGTTCGTTCGTGGTGATCAACTACATGTGAATTACCCGGATACCTCTCCGACAAAGCACTGTCGGCTTTGTGAAACAAATAATAATCGTCTTCCTCATCAATAACACGACTGGTGCCCAAACGCCTGTTCAGAATGATAAGAGAAGCAAGCGATCCGGGATGCCGATTGATCTGATCCTTAACAAATTTCCTGTATTGTTTAATGATTTCTGCATATGCAGTATCGAGTTCCTCCTTTAATTCAAGAAAACCTTCAGAACCACGTGCTTCATAATACACTGCTGAAAGTGAATCGATCTCATTTTTCCGATGTTGTATTTCCGCTTCAAACTTTTGCAAAAGCGCTGAACCTTCTGAGCCGGTCACGCTGTATCCTTCACTAAAATTGCTTTCCCCAGAAGTCACAACGATCCGGTCACCCGGATCGGCTTGCAGGATCATCTGATTTTCTTCAGATGTGTACAACACAAAAAAACCTGCCTCATCTATATTAAGTTTAAATGTGAAATCTCCATTTTGATCTGGTTGTAAAGAGTCAAGGGTAGATTTAGAGCGAATATTCAGTTCATCAATAAAGAGCGTTTTGCTTGCCATTGCCGGCAGTTCGCCTGAAACAGTCAGGTTGGATTGTTGCTGTTTTCGCTCGCAAGCAGCAAGAATCAATACAAGAAGTAATGCAGTCAACGAAAATCTCATCTCAGTTTTTGTCAGGAACAAATTTCAATTTCCATGCAAATATACACAGTAGGACAAAACAAAAGACAGATTTACCTTAATATGCAGAAGCTGGCAAGCTGTCAATTCATTGCCTGTTATGATTTTTTAAGTATTCTGAATAATTTTGTTTTTTCAAAAAGTATAATTTAGTGTAATAAATAATTGGAGGTGAAATATATCGGTTTTTTGCTGTTGTTTTTATTTTTTGTAATTGAAGTTCGATCACAAAATATACTGGTTCTTGAAAAACCCGGAACTGCCCGAAATTTCAAATACACTGAATATGACCACATTTCAATCCTGCAAACATCAACTGATTCAATTATTTCGGGAAGGCTTTCAGCCATCAGCGATTCATCCATCTCAATAAACGGAGGTCCCGACATCCTTTTAAATGATATTCAAATGGTTTATCGCACAAGCTGGGGTTTTAATCTCTTTCAGAAAACAACCCTGCTGGCCGGATCACTTTATCTCGGCATTAGCACCATCAATGGTATGGTGAATAATGACAGCCCCGTGGTACCAAAAGAAACGCTCATCATTGGCGGAAGTCTGACTGCCGCCGGCCTGATACTGATCCCCCTCACAACAAGGCGGCTTAAACCCGGAAAGGGAGTTTGGCGACTTGTAATCCTTGATTTTACGGAATAACTCAGGGTAACAAATTATTTAACCGATGGCATTTGTTTAAAATTTCTATATTTGCAGCTGCTAAACCATTAATAATTACTATGAAAGCAAAAGGTTATATTTTTTTGATACCTGTTTTTATTTTGATGTTTGCTTCGGTTATTGGTATCAAACCCGGAGCTCTGAATGAAGAATTTATGCCCAATCCTGAGGAAAATCTTCAAATACCTGAAGATGTTCAAACCATTCTTGACAAATCTTGTTTCGGCTGTCACAATGTAGATGCAAAATCCGATAAGGCAAAGAAAAAACTGCTGCTGGATGAATTACCAACACTTTCGAAAGCTAAGATCGTTGCCAAGCTCGATGACATCCACGAAGTTTTGGAAGAGAATGAAATGCCTCCTGAAAAATTCCTCGAAAAGTACCCTGATAAAGCGCTCACTGACGAAGAGGCTGCCCGTTTAAAAGAATGGGCCGAAAATGCTGCCAATGAATTGATGAAATAGCATGCAGAAGGTTATTCGGTACATAATCCTCATTTTTCTGGTTGCCCTGGTCGTAATCCAGTTTGTACCGGCAAATCTCCCGGTTAACGACCCCCCTGCCGGATACGATTTTTTTGAAGAAAACAACGTTCCCTCCGATGTTCAGACCTTACTGAAAAACGCCTGCTACGATTGCCATTCACAGGAAGTAACCTATCCGTGGTATTCGCATGTGGCTCCGTTTTCATGGCTTATTGCTCAGGATGTCAGACACGGCAGGCACAACATCGATTTCAGTAATTGGGAACTATTGAGTAAGCGTGACAAACTCAACATCCTCGATGAAATATCAGACGAAGTAAGAAGTGGCGGCATGCCGCTGAAGGCCTATGTTCGGTTGCATCCATCAGCCGATCTTACCGATGATGAACAGCAAACCATCATTCGTTGGGCAGATGAAATGGCGGAAAATCTCTTCAACGAATAAACATTAATCCCATTTCAATATCTTAAAGAAATCGTAATCCTCTGGTCTGTCAACGTACTGACGAGCCATTTCATAATCGTTTTCGGTGATAAAGTGCAGATTATTTCTGAACACCAGTTGTGATTTCTGATTATTTACGTCAACAAGTCTGGGTTTTACCTTTCCATTTTCATCTTCAACATCTTTGAGGTAAAGCGGTGCGATGTCGCCTTTCGGATCGGAAGTGACCATACAACCGGTTTTCCCTTCTTCGTACAATTGTTTAACCCCGATACCCAATAACGAACAATAAAGAAGATCGAAAGCTGTAGGATTTACACAACGTAATTCATATCCCAGTTCCACCGGCCGACTTTTAACATTGATCTTCAACTCTTTCAATTTTCTTTGCAACAACATATTGAATATATGAGCCTTGCTTACATTGCCCAGCTCAGGATGTCCGTGATCATCGTAAGTGAAACTCAGATCGGTAGCCTCTATTTCGGTGTTGGTCATAAAATGAAAAACACCCTCGCTCACAATAGCTGCACCATATTGAATATCGAGAATTTTTCTTTTGATAATGGATGAAATGATCAGGTTGATGATCTTTTCGAACGAAACACGGGTTTCGTTGAACATTTCAGGTATAATGATCATTGGGTAATGACAGGCTGCACCAATGCCAAAAGCAAGGTGCCCGGCTTCGCGCCCCATGGCAGATACCACAAACCAGTTTCCGCTGGTACGGGCATCTTCGTAAACGGTTGTTGCGATATTTACCCCAGCAGCTTTGGCAGTTTGGTAACCAAAAGTCGGAGAACCTTCCGGCAAGGGTAAATCATTATCGATTGTTTTGGGGACATGTATGTTTTGAATGGCAACATTGTTTTCAGCCAGGAATTTCGAGATGCGGTTAGCTGTTGATGCAGTATCATCGCCACCAACAGTGATCAGTAGCTTTACATTGTTCTTTACAAAAAAATCGGTTTTAAATTCTTCATTTTTCGGTTTATGACGGCTCATCTGCAACAACGATCCGCCCTGGTTCATGATCTTATCACATAGAATAAAATCAAATTCAACCAGCAAAGGTTTATTGGCAAACAAACCTTTATAACCTTCATGAATTCCGATAACACGATAACCGTCTTTCAAAAAGACTTTGGCCGCCGAAGCCACCACTGTGTTAATTCCGGGCGCCGGGCCTCCACCTGCGAGTATTGCAATTGCTTTTTTCATTTCTTGCTTCAATTATGTCGAACATAAATTTTTTGATCGCGCAAAGTTAACTTTTTGTCTAAATCATTTAATCGGGGTATGTGAAGCTAATCTTATTTTTTCGAAGGAATTAAAACCTAAGTTTTTAAACAAAGTGGCAACCCTACCCGGGAAGGGACGTATAAAAATGCACCTCACGCATGAAAGGCACCCAAATAGAATTATCGTTATTTGAAATAGCAAAAGATCATGTTACCGGAAAAAGATGAACCTGACCCCTTTGTCTTTTAACGGCAAATTTCAACCCGGAAGAAAATCGAAATTATGAAAACATTATTCACCCATTTGCTGGTGTGGATATTTGCCCCTGTATTTGTCATGGGACAGATATTATCGTTTACTGAGGGCAAGATATCAGCAAACCAAACAGCCCGAAATCCCGAAAGATCTGTTGATATTGATCCATCGGGAAAATATGTAAAAGTATCCTGGAATATACCGGAAGCAGTCATTGCACAAGTGTCTGCCCCGGACGGCATATACCAGTTTATTCATGTTCCCGGATTTGCCCAAACGGGTAAAACCGGAGCTCCTGCGCTACCCCTCAGAAAAGATAGAATAGCTTTACCTCTGGGAGCTTCTGCAAAAATTATTATTGAGTCTGCGGAATATATAACCGTACAGGGCTTCAATATTCATCCGGCCTTAAAACCGGCCATGGATACCGAAGGAGCACCTGAACCTCAGTTTGAAAAGAACAGTGATATTTATGGGAAAAACGAATTTTACCCGGATTCACCTGTCGAAATTTCCGGCACCTATCAAATCAGGGAAGTTCCTGTTGCCATAATTCATACGGTACCCGTTCAATACAATCCCATAACAGGAGAAATAAAGGTATATAAATCAATCAGTTTCAGGATTGATTTTGCAGGATTGAACCGTGGGTTTGAGGCTATTGGTACTGAAAACTCCAGAACATTTACCGACAATTTTAAAAATTCCGTTTTAAATCCCCAATCCATTCCTAACGGTGTGACATCCGGAACGATTGGAAACAGCCGCAACGGAGCAAAAAACTACATCCTGATTACCCATGATGCTTACCTGACCCAGGCCACTCAACTTGCCAACAGCAAAAGACAGCTTGGTTACAGTGTCGAGATCGTTTCTAAAACAAACTGGACATCCTACGAAGTAAAAAATGCCATTCACAGCAGGTACGATCAGTGGATACCAAAACCTGATTATGCTTTGATTTTGGGTGACCATACTGGGGCATTTGCTGTCCCGGGTGAAGTTCACCAGGATCCGTATTACGCTGATAATTTTGCTACCGATCTGTACTATTTCTGTATGGATGGAGATAACGACTGGCACCCCGATATTTCAGGCGGTCGTATTTCAGTGAGTAGTGTAGCAGAAGCACAGGTTGTGGTTGATAAAATCATTAACTATGAGTTTAATCCGGTTGATTTTGATACATTTTATGAAAGAGGTCTCACCTGCGCACAATACCAGGATGATGACAACGACGGATTCGCCGATCGACGGTTTTGCCATACCAGCAACGAAATTTACGATTACCTGGAAAACGAACAGGGATATTCAGCCGATAGAATTTATTACACAAGTTCCTCTGCTAACGTTTCAGGATTGAGATACAACAATGGATACTACTCTTATGGTCAGTTGCTCCCTGCCGAAATTCGCGAACCCACATTTAAATGGGATGGTGGCGCTAACGAGATAACCGCTTCAATTAACCAGGGTAAATTTTTAGTTTTTCACCGCGATCATGGTTATGTCGGAGGATCAGGTTGGGCTCATCCTTATTACACAACCTCCACCATGTCGAATCTTAGCAACGGTGAAAAGCTGCCTGTAATATTCAGCATCAATTGCCATACAGGCGAGTATCAGCTAACCGAGTGCTTCGCAGAAAAGCTAATCCGAATGGAAAACAAAGGTGCTGTTGGGGTTGTTGGGGCAGCATATTACAGTTTCAGTGGTTTTAATGATGCCCTGGCCGAAGGTATGATCGATGCCATTTGGCCTGAACCCGGCTTGCTTCCTGAATTCGGTTCGGGTGGAACAGGAGCCGGGTATACCTGCGGCAAAGAAATAACCGAAATGGGGAATGTGGTCCGTCAGGGTCTTTATGCCATGGAGGTAAACTGGGGTGGATCAGCTTCATCTGATCAATATCAGTATGAGCTTTTTCACTGGTTTGGTGATCCGGCCATGAAAATCTGGAAATCAAATCCAAATCATGTACCGGCCACTGCTCAACATGCAATGCAAATCGATTGCGCGGAGTTTGAATTCCATCTTACGAAAACAACACCTGGTGCAGTTGCTACCCTTCTTTTCAACAATGAGTTGCTGGCACAGACAATTATTGATGAAGCGGGAAATGGCACAATCAACTATTCCATTCAAAATCCCGGCGCGGAGATTATTTTAACCGTTTCAAAAGATAATTGCAAACCCTATGTTAACACATTGGAGGTGACAGGATCATGCACCTTTCCCCCATCACTATTTACTTACGGAGCAGAATCGATTAGTACGGAATCAGCAGTGCTGAAGGGTGAGATCACCAATGATTTTGGATCGGATGTAACCCAAAGCGGATTTGTTTACAGCATCCTGCCACATCCGGCTATAGGTAATACAGGCAGCATAACTGTTTTTACGAATCCCCCTGTAAATATGGGTTTACTGGAAAAGGAAATTACCGGTATTGATCCTCAAACGACCTTTTACTTCAGATCGTTTGGAATTAATGCCAATGGAACCGGATACGGCAACGAAATGTCGTTTGAAACCGTAGCTGAAGCGTATCAGATACCCTATACCGAAGCATTTGAAAACGGAGGAAACTGGCCGGCTGACTGGACAACCGATAACGATAACGTCTGGTCGATCAGCACCAACTGGAATGGGGTAAACAATCCGGGAGGTTATCATGTGTTTTCAGATTATTATCCTTATGAAACAGGATCGGTTATGACTCCGGTTTTTGATGGAACCGGTAAAACAGAATTACAGGTTAAATTTTACCACTACTGGCGCGCCAACTATTCATCGGGAGCACAGGATGGCTACTTTTACGGGAGTCGCGATGGCGGACAAACCTGGCCTTACCTAATTGATGAATGGCACCATAATAACCCGGGAACAGAGGAAGGGGAAAAACTGTATGATATTTCTTCCTGGGCTGACGGATACGAGGGGTTGGCGTTCAAGTGGGTTGTTACACATAATAACGATTGGTATTGGGAGTTTGACAATTTCGAAATTTTCGAAGATGGTGTTCACGGGTTGTGGACAGGCAATTTTTCCAACAACTGGAATGAACCGGGAAACTGGCATGATGGAATGGTTCCGGATGAATTAACGGATGTTTTAATTCCGGCTCAAACACAGGGTGGGAACTTCCCGGAAACAAACAATGGCCCGGGTGCTGTTTGTTTGAATATCATTATTGAGGAAAATGCCCGGCTGTTTGTGCCTTCCAACAACACACTTACGGTTTTCGGAACATTGGCAAACAATGCCGGAACTGATGGATTGGTAATCAAATCGGGGGCCGGCGGAATAACAGGATCTCTGATCCATTCCACCCCCGATGTGGAGGCTTCTGTTGAGCAATATCTCACACAGCTCAACTGGCACCTGGTTGGAATTCCTGTGCAGTACGCAGAGGCAGGGGTATTTTGTTTGCCCGGTCAGTCCGAAATCTATCTCAATGCTTTTATCGAGTCAACAGGAAACTGGGGACCCTGGATCGTTGGTGTAACAACCCCGCTTGAACCGGGTCGTGGATATGAATGTTGGGTGTCAGACAATGTTAACCAGGATGAAACAATCACCTTCAAAGGATTGCTAAATACCGGAGAAGTAACTTCCGGTTCGGGTGATTTTTATAATCTCAGTTTCACAACCGGACAGGGATTTAACCTTGTTTCGAACCCATTTCCGTGTTCACTCGAAGCCGACCTTGATACCTGGGAAAAAGAAAATGTTGGAAATACGGTCTGGACCTGGTCCGAGTCGGATGGAAATTACCTCTACTGGAACAGCACAAATATTGAAGGATCGAACGGATATGGCACTTTGCCTGGTGGATTTATCCCGCCCGTACAGGGATTTTTCGTGCTGGCAAATGGTAAAGATCCACAAATTACCATCCCCGACCGGGCTAAAGCACATGGCGATCAGGCGTTTTACAAAAAACGGGATTTTTCGGCAAACAGTTTAAAAATAGGAGTTGAGGGTAGTTTGTTCTCAGATGCTGCATTTATCACTTTTAATGATGCGGCAACTGCCGGTTACGATTGGGACTTTGATACACCAAAAATGTTTGGTTACGACAATGCTCCCCAACTTTACACATTGGCCGGTGATAAACCTTTATCGATAAATGTGCAACCGCAGGAAAATAAACACATGGCAGTACCACTGGCTTTTGAATGTTCTGAAAACGGCAGTTATTCACTCGAATTTTCAGGTTTCGAATCATTTCATGATCAGGTTCCTGTATTTCTTGAAGATTTGCACACCGGTGAAAAAACGAATGTAGTAATTGATCCGGTTTACAACTTTAATCATACCAACGGGAATGAGCCCTTCCGGTTTTTGGTCCATTTTGGCAACCCGACTGATATCAACGAATTAAGAACAGATGATCTTACATTGTATGCATTTGAGGGTAAAATACATCTCCAAACAACTGCAACTCAGTCTTCAGTTGTACTTACCAATCTTCAGGGCAAAATTTGTGCTTCAAAAACATTTTCAGGAAGGGGCACTCATACTTTCAATCCAACTCTTAAAAAAGGATGCTACATCCTAAAGTGCAAAAATAACAAAGGGCAATTTAAAACAATAAAGGTGATTTTATAAGGAGTGGTGATTTATTGATTGGAAAGGCCTGTGGCTTATGCTACAGGCTTTTTTATATGTTCATTTTTAAATATTTCTTATATTTGCACATTACTTATCAGAATTCAGGTTTTATTGTCTAATCAAATTTTACTCCATGAAGAATTTGTACCGCTATGCAATGTTAGCATTGCTATTTATACCATTTGGCTTAATTAGTCAGGTTACCACCAACAGTGAAGCACTGCGTAAATTAGCCGAAGAGCAAAGAACGAAATATGAAGTTGAAAAAGCCCTGGCTGTTCGATGGGCTCTGCTTAACGATTTTCCCATTCGGGAAGATATCGGAGGTTCACTGGTTGAAATACAATATATTGACGAATTCGGGTTTCCCCAATATTACAAAACCGATAATTCAAATGCAGCAATAAGTATCAGCACAAACAGAGTATATCCCGGTGGCGGTGCAGGTTTAAACCTGACAGGAGCAGGCATAACAGTCAGGCAATGGGATGGCGGAAACGTAAGAGAAACACACCAGGAATACGGTGGCCGGGTGACCAATTTAGATGCTTCTTCCAATCATTATCATTCGGGCCATGTGGCCGGAACAATTATGGCGGCAGGGGTTCAGGCTGCGTCAAAAGGGATGGCATATGAAGCTGATTTACGCGCCTATGACTTCAACAATGATAACACTGAAATGGCAAATGAAGCAACTTTGGGGACTTTGCTCAGCAACCACTCTTATGGTTTCATCAGGGGCTGGTATGGTAGCACCTGGTATGGAAATCCAGGCATCAGCACACAGGAAGATTACCTGTTTGGATTTTATGATTCGTATACACAGGCATGGGATCAGATTGCCGTAGATGCTCCTTACTATTTGATTGTTAAATCTGCAGGAAATGATCGCAATGATTCAGGGAGTGGATATCCACCCGATGGACCGTATGATTGTATCGGACAGCAGGGTGTAGCAAAAAATATTTTAACAGTTGGCGCCGTTGAAGACGTAAACGGTGGCTACAGCGGACCTTCCAGTGTTGTGATGAGTTCATTTAGTTCGTGGGGTCCTGCCGACGACGGCAGAATTAAACCCGATATCGTAGCCAATGGTGTTAATCTCTATTCAACAGATGTTGGTAGCGACAACGACTATCAAACATTAAGCGGCACCTCCATGTCATCTCCCTCAGCAACCGGTTCACTCGCACTTTTGCAGGAGCATTGGGAAGAATTGAACGGCTCAGAAAATTACATGTTGGCTGCAACATTAAAAGCCCTTGTAATCCACACAGCAGATGAAGCGGGCAGCTACACCGGACCTGATTACTCTTTCGGGTGGGGATTAATGAATACCGAAACTGCAGCATTGCTCATCACTGAAGATCAATCACTGAATGTGATCGACGAACTCAGTCTTTCCAACGGCAATACCTATACCCGTGAAGTTGTTGCCAAAGGCACAGAACCTCTGAAAGTAACCATTGTTTGGACCGATCCGGCCGGAACACCTGTATCCGCACAACTCGATCCAATTACCCCCATGCTTGTAAACGACCTCGACCTGAGAATCACGGAAGGTAGTAATACCTACTACCCCTGGAAACTGGATCGTAATAATCCTTCCAATGCAGCTACAAATAACTCCGAAAACAATGTGGATAACGTGGAGGTGGTATACATTGCAAATCCTTCGGCAACAACCTATACCATTACTGTTGATCATGACGGATCATTAAGCAGTCCGCAAAATTTCTCACTGATCGTTACCGGTATTGATGCGGCCCCAAAAACATGGACCGGCAACGTTTCAACAGTTTGGAGCAATCCGGCAAACTGGTCTGATGCAGCCGTTGCAGGACCCGGCCAAAATGTTGTGATTTCATCAACTGCGCCCAACTGGCCCACCTATTCCGGCGATCTTACAATCGGCAGCACGTGTGCCAATATCATCATGGATGGAAATTCGGAAATGACTGTCACCGGCGATCTCAATATTTCACCTGGGAATGCCCTTATCTGCCAGGGAAGCAACATCATTAAAGTTGGAGGTGATTGGAACAATGACGGGACTTTTACCAAAGGGAGCAGTACAGTTGAAATGATGGGAACCAATGCTGCAGCTATTTATTCACCCATTTCAGCACCGACTAATTTTGTTAACGACGGATTTTCAACCTGGCCTGGTATATGGAGTGGTGATATTGGCACCAGCAACGGTTTTTTCAACAAGAATACTTCATCAAACGCAGGCGGTTCATCCCCCGAAGTAAGATTTTTCTGGATCAATTCCAATACCACGCGAAGGTTGTATTCCGGCCCATTTAATACAACCGGAATCAGTTCGATGGATTTATCTTTTAAACACATGGTTGACGACTTTAATGGCTCAGGCTACACAATTAAAGTACAGTATAGTGCCAATGGTGTGAACTGGTATGATACGGACTGGAGTATTTCACCAACAGGAAATATCAATGCAACAGATGTTACCACTACACTTACCAGCGCATCGCATGGTGTAGGGGCATCCAATTACTATGTTGCTTTTACCATTACAGGTAATCTTTATAATATCGATTATTGGTATATCGATAATGTTGTCCTTTCCTATCTGGCAGAAGGTGACGAAAAATTTCATAACCTAACCATCAGCAAAGAAGGATCAGCAGTCACCACCATGGGAGATGTTACGGTTGAAAACGATCTTTTACAAAAACCGGATGCATATCTGACCAACGGAACCGGCAATATTTTAAATATTGGAAACGACTTTATCCTGGAATCGGATGATACAGGAATGGCTTCGTTTATCGATAATGGTGCAACAACAGTTAGTGGAAATATGAAGGAAGAACTCTATCTGACCACCCAATCCTGGCATTATGTTTCTTCTCCCATGTCGGATGCTGAAACCGGAGTTTTCCTTGATATATATCTCAGATCATTTGATGAATCTACTTTTTCGTGGAATGAATATATAACCTCCGAAACAGACCCACTGGTACCCTTGATGGGATATGCCGCCTGGGTTCCGGGAGCGACACCTCAAACTGTCATCTATTCGGGTGCATTTAATAATGGCCCGAAAAGTATCAATGTTACAAGCAATGGCCCCACCAACTCAGTTGGATGGAACCTTGTCGGAAATCCCTACCCTTCTTCATTGGATTGGGATGCCTCTGGCTGGACTAAAACACATGTCAACAACACCATTTATTATTACAGTGGCAATGGCGGTGTCTCAAATTACAGCTATTATGTGGGGGCTTCGGGAGAAATTCCGGGAGTTGGTTCCGGTGATGGGACCAATGAAATACCGCCCATGCAGGGATTTTTTGTTCATGCTTCAGGTAATGGCACCTTCAATGTGAACAACAATGCCCGTATTCACAGTAGTCAATCATATTATAAAGAAAAAACGGAAACGCCCCTGATCCGGATACTGGCGCAAGGGTTGCAAGGTACTGATGAAACTGTTATCAGGTTTATCAGCGATGCAAATTATGAGTTCGACGGTAATTACGATGCCTTTAAATTATTTGCTGATGATTTGCCACAGGTATATACCATTACACCAGGGGAAACAGAGCTGGCCGTAAATTCATTACCTGAAATTGCAGAAGAGTTGGTTGTTCCGCTATCGTTCACCGCACCCACAGTGGATGAATACAGTTTAACTTTTAGTGAACTGGAAAACTTTGATCCGGGCCAGGTCATTTTCCTGGAAGATTTATTAACAGGAACGATTAAGGAGGTTTCTCCTATGATGGCTTACAATTTTACTTATGACGAATCAATTTCAAACCGGTTCCTGATACATTTTAATGCCACCGTATCCACAATGGAGGATGATGAGACCCATTCATGCATCTATGCACATGATCACTTTCTGTACGTGAAATCCCCGGAAAACAGGACTTCAGAGATTATTCTGTACGATATGACGGGTAGAAAACTGATGCAACATGATGTAGCCGGGCATTCAGGCCTAACCCGAATAGATGTTCCATATGGCCCGGGAAATTTTGTCGTAAAATGTATTTCTGAAGATCAAATTTTCACTAAAAAGGTATTCATCCATTAACAAATTTATCAACAGTTTTAAAAAACCCCGGAATTATCCGGGGTTTTTTGCTATAAATCCCTATATTTGCGATCCACCATTGAATTCAGGTTAAAGTTTTCAAAATATTCAGGTTTTACAAATAAAAATTTATGTTATGAAAAATTACCGATTCCTGATCGCAATCGCGATCTTAATTACCTTTTTTATTCACTCCGGGTATTCACAGGATGGTCCTGTATATCCAACGCTTATTAAAACACCTGTGGCATTTGAGATTACAAAACCTTTACGTGACAATCCGGTTGTAGAGGACAAATGGTTTGATGTAAATGAATTCTATATGAATGATCATCGCGACCGTGAAATTAACCCAAACATTACGCCACCGGATTTTAGCAATATGCCTGCAGACCCCGGTGAACAGACCAAACCAGGATGGCTTCAGACAGGAAAAACGACGCTGCAGAATTTTGCCGGTCAAAATAGCGGCTCCTACCCGCCTGATGCGAATGGCGCTGCAGGAAACAATTACTATTTCCAGGTGGTAAATACAAAATATGCTATTTACAATAAAACCACCGGCGGAATTGTAGCCGGACCTTCGAACCTAAATACGATTTTCAATTCATCATTGCCCGGCGCAGGTTGCAACGATGGGGACCCGATAGTTCTTTGGGACGAGCATGCAAATAAATGGTTTTTTGCTGAATTTTCACTTTGCGGCTCGAACGATTACATGCTGATTGCCGTTTCAACGTCAAGTGACCCTACCGGTTCATGGTATTCATGGTCTTTTGATGTAAGCGATACCCCCGATTACATGAAATTCGGAATATGGGAAGACGGATATTACATGGCCACCAACACCAGTGGTGGAAACGATGTATATGTTTTCGACAGAGCAACCATGATCGCCGGAGGTTCCAGTCCCACCATGATCGCTTTTGACAATGCCTGGAGACCTGCCACTTTTGATGGTTTTCATTGCATTTTACCGCTCGATAATGACGGCAACTGGGCACCTTCAGGAGATCCGGGCCAATTTATCACCATTGCCGATAACGGTCAGGGGAACCCAGCAGACCAGCTTTGGATATATGAGTTGGATGCAAACTGGTCATCCCCATCAAGTTCAACTTTCAACAGAACCCAAACCATTGGTGTAAATTCCTTTAGTGGTAATTTTAATAGTTCATGGAACAATATCCCACAAACAGGAACATCACAAAAACTTGATGGTCTCTCAACCATTTTAATGTTCAGGGCACAATACAGAAATTTCAGTGGAGATGAGCGATTGGTTTGCGCACATGCCATTGCGGAATCCTCTTCCGAAGCGGCTATGCGGTGGTACGAACTTCAGAAAACAGGCTCTACATGGTCCATCAGGCAGCAGGGGACCTACAATCCCGATAACATAAGTCGCTGGAACATGAGCATCGCTATGAACGGCCAGAAAGAAATCGGGATAGGTTATTCTGTTTCCAACGCCTCCATGTATCCCGGTATCCGGTATATTGGCCAGTCAACGGCATCAAATAACGCTGCCAACAGCACACTCGACATGGCTGAGACAGTCATCTGGAATGGTGCTTATTATCAAACAACCTATAACCGCTGGGGCGATTATGCCAATATTTCGGTCGATCCATCAGATGATCACACGTTTTGGTTCACAAGCGAATACGTTGCTTCTTCAACTCATGGTACACGCATTGCCTCATTTGAGTTTTCAACGCTGAGCGCTCCGCCAGTAGCTGATTTTACTGCAAGCAATACGATGCCCGCCAACTCATTCACAACGGTAAATTTTTCTGACCTCTCCACAGGATCTCCGGCTACATACCAATGGACATTTACACCTTCAAGTGTAACCTATGTAAGTGGTTCAAGTACCTCTCCCAGTCCTTCTGTGCGATTTAGCAATCCGGGCGCTTATACTGTTTCATTATATGTTCAGAATGGATTTGGATATGATACCGAAACAAAAACTGCATACATCCATATGGGGCAGCCAGGATTATGGGACGGTTCTTATTCGACCGACTGGAACAACACCAGCAACTGGGTAAACGAACTGGTTCCGGATGGAACAACCAATGTTTCCATAACACCTGCAGCAATGAGCTGGCCGGTCTTTAGCGGCAATCTATCTGTCGGAACAGATTGCAACAGCATTAATTTCGGATCAGGATTTACAAAAATTACCGTCACAGGAGACCTTACTATTCAAAACGGATATAACATCATTGTTGATCCTGCCGGTTCAACCAGGCTTGAGGTTGGAGGAGATCTGAATCTGTATGGGAATTTCACCCCAGGGCAAAGTACTGTTGTGATGAATGGTACATCAAACAGTGTGATCAGTACGTTAGGCGGCAACCAGGTATTTTATAGTGAGGGGTTTGAAGGTGCTAATGCCTGGACCCTTACAGGAGAATTTGAGATCGGTTCACCAATTGGACTTGGTGGAGAACACGGAAATCCTGACCCGACATCTGCTTATGCAGGAAACAATGTGCTTGGTGTGGACCTTACAGGGCTTGGCACTTATCTCGGTGACTATGAAGCCGGCCTGACCAGCAAACAATACCAGGCAATTTCGCCAACCATTAATTGTTCAGGTTTTACAGGTGTTTCTCTTAACTTCCAGAGATGGCTCGGATTGGAGAGAGCACAATACGATCATGGATATATTGATATCAGCAATAACAACGGCTCAACCTGGACACAGATATGGACGAACACAACCGCCACAACTATCCAGGAAAACTCATGGAGTTCACAATCGATCAATATTTCTTCTTATGCCGATAATCAATCACAGGTAAAGATTCGGTTTTCCGTAGGAGCTACCGATGCAAGCTGGCAATATTGTGGCTGGAACATCGATGAATTGAATCTGACAGGAACGGGTTCCGGTAATGTTACCCTTCACAATCTCACCGTCGACAACACCAATGCTGTGGTATCTACGGCATGTGACGTTGCCGTTGCAAATGACCTTATCATTAAACCAGGTGCAAGATTTACCAACGGCAATGGACATTTACTTTCCATTGCGCAAAATTTGTCAATTCAATCGGATGCATCAGGTATCGGATCTTATATGGATAACGGCTCCACCACTGTTGGTGGAACCAATGATCTGCAACTTTATCTTACTTCGTCCAACTGGCATTATGTATCATCTCCGGTCGCCGGGGCAGAGTCAGGAGTATTTAACGGAATTTACCTGCGTTCATTTATAGAGTCGACCGATAGCTGGAGCCCGAACATAACAGCTTTGGATGATCCTTTACATATTATGCAGGGTTATGCAGCCTGGGTTCCGGGCACCAATCCTATGGCGGTTCATTTTAACGGCCCGCTGAATAACGGACCTTTTTCGATCAGTGTAACAAATAACGGGTCGTTAACAGACAAAGGCTGGAACCTGGTGGGCAATCCATATCCTTCTTCTCTTGACTGGGATGGCGCCGGATGGACCAAAACCAATGTAAACAATACAATCTATTATTATAGTGGTAATGGTGGACTTCCCAACTATAGTTATTATATCGGCGCGTCGGGAGAAATTCCGGCAGTTGGTTCCGGTAATGGAACCAACGAAATACCTCCCATGCAGGGTTTCTTTGTGCATGCCGGTGCAAGCGGGACCTTGGGGGTGTCAAATGCTGCACGAATTCACAGTGGACAATCCTACTATAAAAATGACAAGGAACTTCCTCTGATCAGGATCATTGCTACAGGAAATGCCAAGGAAGATGAAACCGTGATCCGTTTTGTTCCGGAAGCCACAGCAGAGTTTGACGGCAACTTTGATGCTTTCAAACTTTTTGCTAATGAATATCCGCAGGTCTATTCCGTAACGACCGGGGGAACAGATTTGGCGGTGAATAGCCTGCCAGTGGTTCACGACGAATTGATCGTCCCACTATCATTTGTAGCTCCTTCCAATGGAGCCTATACATTCCTGTTTGAGGAAATTGTCGGGTTTGAGGAAGATCAGTTGATTTACCTGGAAGATATCCTTACAGAGGAGATACAGGAGGTCACCCTGAATCCCGAATATGCTTTCTCTTACGAAAGTTCCGTAACGGATCGCTTCCTGCTCCATTTTTCAAATCCACTTTCCATTGAAGAATCGACCGAATTGAATCCCGTATTGTATGGATTTAACGGGATCATTTACCTGCAGCTTAAAACTGAACAGCATTGTACGATTGAAGTGTATGATATGCCGGGCAGAAAAGTAGCTGAGGAGAAAGCACTGAGCATGGGTTTGCATCGTTTCGATATTCCGGTTAATCCCGGATTTTACCTTGTGAAAGCTTCATCCGGAAATTACACGGTTACAAGAAAAGTTTTTCTTAAATAATCAACTATAAGTTCCTATATAAAGCCGGTTTGTGAATATCGCAGACCGGTTTTTGTATTAATAATGATTATGTTACACAATTCAGTTATTCACCACACTTGGTGAATAACTTCCTCCATTTCCCGCACAAAAGATATATAGCTCACCTACATTTGTTACATTTTGTAGCAACCTATTAGGATACGTTCCGTAGAAGGTGCAGTATTTACAAGAGAATTGGTTTTATTATTCAAGAGAATTCAACTTAAACTGAATTGATATTCAGGTCATTAAAAATTATTATCGATGAAGAAAAAGAATTACGCTTTTTCCCTTGCGGTATTGCTGATGTACTGCCTTACGGGAATTTCACAAACAACGATCTGGAGTGAGGATTTTCCATATGCAGATGGAACCACTCAGGGAAGTGGCAATCCTCCAAAATGGACCTTAGAAACACCTTCCAGTCCGGATTGGTGGGAAGTCAGGTCCAATCAAATGGAAGGGAAAGAACTAGATGCAGAGGCTGTTTGGACTTCTGAATCTATTGATATTTCAGGCTTTTCTGATGTTGAGATTTCTCTGGATATATCAGAAGAAGGAAACATGAATAACAATGATTATATTCGTATTTATTACCGTATAAACGGTGATCCTACTGAAATACTGATCGATGAGTACGTGAATGACTTTGGTACGGCGAGTCCTTCCATCACAAACCTGAATGGATACAGCCTGGTGGTGGTCGTAAGGGCAAGAAATGACAACAACCAGCATTACCACAGGTTCGATAATGTTGTTGTGGCTGGCACACCCATTAGCAACCCGCCTGTCGCAGACTTCACAGTGGATGATGCCACTCCTGAAGTTGGACAAACCATTTCTTTCACTGATTTGTCAAGCAACAACCCTACGAGCTGGAACTGGTCATTCAACCCTTCAACAATTACTTTTGTTGGAGGAACCGATCAATATTCTCAAAATCCGCAAGTTACCTTTGACGCCAGCGGAAATTACTCAGTAACTTTAACTGCAACCAATGTAGTTGGTTCTGACGATGAAACCAAATCGGGCTATGTATCTCCTGCCCCTGTCCTTATGTCGAACGGCACAGTCACAACCTGCGAAGGAACCTTTTTCGATTCAGGTGGAGAAACGGGCAACTACGGCAATGGTGAAGACTTATCCCTCACCTTTTATCCCGCCATTTCAGGAAACATGATTGAGGTGGTTTTCACGGCATTTGAAGTACAGGCTCCATTTGCAAATCCGATTGATTACCTGAATATTTATGATGGTGAGGATAATTCTGCCACATTGATCGGGCAATATTACGGAACGGATTCACCCGGAACCGTTACAGCCAGCAACGCAGCAGGTGCCCTAACTTTTGAATTTATATCCAATAACTGGTACAACCTGCCGGGATGGGAAGCCAATATAACCTGTGTAGCGCCTCCGGTTCCGGTTGCCGATTTTACAGCCGATATACTTACACCCGGAACAGGGCATGTGGTCCAATTTACCGATTTGTCAACCAACGTGCCAACCACATGGGCATGGTCTATTACTCCGGCAACCTATTCATATACAGGAGGAACGAACAGCGCTTCTCAAAATCCTCAGGTGATTTTCAACAACAGCGGTTTTTATTCTGTAACGCTTACCGCATCCAATGTGAGCGGAAGCGATAATGAAACCAAGACCGATTACATCTATGTTACAGACTGTAGCATTGTTTCTTTTCCCTGGACTGAAGAGTTCGACAATGGCGGATTGATTCCCATCTGTTGGCTCAATGTGGATCAATCGGGGAGCGGCAAACTTTGGGAATTTAACAATCCGGGAGGAAGAACAATTAATACAACAAGTGCAAGCAATGGCTTTGCAATTTTCGACAGCGACAATTACGGAGAAAATACCGGCGCAGAGGATTGTGATCTGATTTCACCAACCTTCAATTTCTCAGGTGAAACTTATGCCTTTATTCGCTTTGAACATTTTTTCGAGGCAAACTACGGTGGAGCAGCAGAATTTGCAATTAGCACGAACGGTGGATCTTCCTGGACATCGCTCGACTTCTGGGAACCTACATCAACCGGAAATCCGGAGGTAGAAATTTATGATGTTTCCTCGATAGCTGCCGGTCAATCATCCGTTCATTTCAGGTGGAAATGGACCGGCGACTGGTCATGGTGGTGGGCCATTGATGATATCATGGTATCCAGTTCACCTCTGCCAAATGCGCCACCTGTTGCTGACTTTTCAGCCGATAACACTTCTCCTGCTATCAACGAAACCGTTACATTTACTGATCTTTCTACAGAATATCCCGATACATGGGCATGGAATATTAGTCCGGCAACTTTTATCTTTACGGGAGGCACAACATCCGGATCACAAAATCCACAAATTGAATTTACAGCTAACGGATTCTACACAGTAGAACTTACAGCAACAAATATTCTGGGGTCAGACACCGAAATCAAAACTTCATATATAAATGTAGGATGTGATGCAATAGTCATTCCGTGGAGTGAAGACTTCAATACCGGTGGTGTGATTCCATTTTGCTGGCAAAACAACGATAATGCCGGAAATGGCGAAGTTTGGGAGTTTGATAACCCAGGCAACCTCAGTTTTAATTCTACTTCGGCAGCAAATGGATTTGCCATTTTCGACAGTGATAATTATGGGGACAACGGGCTTGCAGAAGACTGCGATCTTATTTCACCGGCCTTTGACCTGAGTGGCGAAACGGTTACATATTTGAAATTTGAACACTATTTCAGGCAGGGATATGGCGGTCAGGGAGAACTTTTCTACTCTACAAATGGTGGTTCATCATGGACAAGTCTTGAAGTATGGAATTCCCCTTCAACAGGAAATGCCGAGACCGAAGTGTATGATCTATCAGGTATTGTTACAGGCTACAGCAATGTACTTTTCAGATGGAACTGGACTGGTGATTACTCATGGTACTGGGCTGTGGATGATGTTGTTCTGGATAATCATTTACCGGTAACGGGTGATTGGACAGGTGTGGTTAACAGTGATTGGAACAACACCGGAAACTGGGCTGCAGGAAGCATTCCCGGACTATCATCCGATATTAACATACCTTCGGGTGTTCCCAACTTCCCGATAATCGACGAAAGTGCATGGTGCGCTAACCTCATTATCGAAGACGGCGCACAGGTGACCATAATAACCGGTGGAAACCTGACCGTTTCGGGCGATCTCACCAATGGTGAAGGCTCCGGGGGCTGGTTCCAAATCGATGATGGTATGTGCTCCGTTTCAGGAGATTATTATACAGAAATCGGATCAACAACCGATATCAACGGCGGAACATGGTCGTTCAGTAACTGGTACAGAAACAGTACAACTGTTTGGTCTAAAGGAACCATTGAACTCTCCGGAGGGACGATCAACGCCTCCGGTTCGGTGATCTGGTCGAATTTTGATGTTTTCGGTAAAATGGATGGACCGGTTGTTCTGAATGTCGGCGGAACCTTCCGCAACAGCAATGATGACTGGACATTTACAGATGGCACAATTAATATGTACGGTACTGACGGCGCTGGACCCTTCTATTTTATGGCCTCATCATGGGGTGCTGGAAACTACGCTGCAGCATACAATCTGAATATCGAAGGTGCGGTTGGAACCGAATTCAGGACCAACCCCGATGATGATGTGACCGGTGCAATTATTTATAACAACTTAACCGTTACCTCCGGTTTTTTCCATACTGATGGAAATACCGGATTTATGAATGATGCATTAACCGTGGGTGGCGATTTCACCGTTGGTGCCGAAGGAGAAGTAACTGCCAATGTTTCAGATGCCTTTAATGTGGCTGGTGATGCCTATATCGAAGCCAGCGAAACCCGTATCGGATCATTTATCGATAACCAGAACACCAATATTGTAGGTAGTTCAAATGTGCAGCAACATGTAAGTTCGATGCGATGGCACCTGGTTTCTTCACCTGTAACGGGAGCTACCATCTATACCTATTTGAATATCTGGTTGAAAGAGTTCGATGAACCAACAGACTCATGGAATTACCTGGTTCAACCGACAACCATCCCGATGAACACAACGCAGGGATATTCAGCATGGGCGGATGATGGTCTCACAGGTTCAAAAACCGTTACCTACACCGGTGTTTTCAATACGGGTGATCAGGCTCTACCGCTTGTTAGCTATACTCCAACAAGCTCATCTATGGGTTGGAACCTTATCGGAAACCCGTATCCATCGGGATTGCAATGGAACGATACCTGGGCAAAATCCGGGATCAGCGAATGGGGCTGTATTCATAACAATGGAAACGATGGTTGTTACAATGCTCTAACTGGTGAAGAATGGCCTTTGCCGGGTGATTTTCCAAATGGAACTTTCGGACCTACCCAGGGATTTTGGGTAAGAGCAACTGGAAGTACATCATCGCTTACTATACCGCACAATCAGCGAATGCACAGCAGCCAGGCCATTTACAAAAATGGCAAAATGACCATCGACCAGCAGATCAGGATGAAAGTGACCGGAAACGATGACTATGACGCCTTGCTTCTACAGTTTATACCAGAAGCAACAAATGGATTCGATGAGCAATTCGACCTTGAAAAACGCTGGGGTTACAGCACTTCACCAAATATGTATGCCATTACTGAGGAAGGTGAATATTTCTCGGTAAATGCATTACCAGAAGTTTATCCCGACCTCGTTATTCCGGTCGGTATGGAAGTGGGTGTTGCCGGTGAATATATGTTGGATATGATGCAGATAAAAGGCATTGGAGGAGACGTTATCGTTATCCTGGAAGACATAAAAGAAGGAACCTTCAGAAAACTGATGGAAGGAACAACCTATACTTTTATGGCTGATCCGGAAGATGAGCCGCACAGGTTTAACCTGCTGTTTAAAGATATCGCTACCGGTGAGGACCTGATGAATGAAGAGATCACCTATATGTATTCTTATGAAGATGTGATCTATATCCTTGGAACTCCTGAAAATCTCAGAAAGGTAACAGTGTATGACCTGATGGGTAGCACCATGTTTGAAAGTACGCAATTCTCATCGGATGTAACTCCGGTTACCTTTAACAACAAAACCGGCTATTATGTGGTTCGTTTGCAAACCGCAGATGGCGTGGTTTCTAAAAAAGTATTTTTAAGATAAGATCCTCTTGAATACATAAACCCTCTGCAACAACAACCCAAAAACCTCCGGTTCACCACCGGAGGTTTTTTTATTAACTTAACCTGAAGGTCAGGCCTTATCAGGGATTTAATGAGTTAAACTGACCAACACCTATCAGGCTGTCATAAAAATCTCCCTGTTCGCGGTTATATATATAAATAGTATAGTCGTTTTCCGTTTCCCAGTGGTTTCCCTCTATGAATGTAGCATCACCCTCAGTCTGATCGTGATATTTTAAAACAAAATGATAATTATAGTATCCCTGCTTGAGCAGCATATTTATTTCATACCGTTTCGCTTTATAATTGTATGTCATTTTATTGGCATCTGTATAGTTCCAATCCGACAGTGCCCCCAGCACGTACATATCTGCATCCAGCAGCGGAACAGGATAGTTGAGAATAAAAAGGACATTTACATATTCGGCAGCCGTTTCAGTCGGTTGATAATCTTCAGTTTTGATCAGCATTTTTCCATTGATGTCGTCTTCTGACTTATACACCCTGAAAGTTCTTTTATCGGCCGGTTTCAGAACTACCTTATAACCTTCATAATTTGATTCGATCCTGGCAATGTTTTCTGTGTAGTAATTCAGGCTTTTAAAATCTGCCGACCTGAATTCATTTACCCCGTTAAATACATTTTCGCGGTCGTAATTATATTCGAGTTTTCCGCTAATAACCATTTTCGGTTGAAGATTCCGGATAGCGTTGTCCCAGCGTTCATTTTGCCTGATCACAACTTTCAGATCACGATAGGGGTTTACAACCTGGTAGTTTCCTGTTAGAATGGTAAAGTCGATCTCTTGTTTATAATTGCGATCAGCAATATCTGTTGCCTGCTTGATCCTTGCCTCTACATTTACCTTTTTTTCAAATACCCTGAATTGCCTTGTAAAACTGAGGCTGTCTTCATTTTCCACGTATACTTTCAGCATATAATTTCCTGAAAGCAATGGCTTCAAATCATAGGTAGGGAAAATCAATTCATAATGTGCATAAGGCACGATGGTATTGGCCGAGAAGCGGTGTTCATAAATATAATCTTCATAATAACCGTCGATGTATTCATATTTTTCAAGATCGGATGGATTCCAATCTGCATCGCAATGCACGATCGTAAACATATACTCCTTTCCATCGGCATCAAGGTCGTCAAATGACAACAACAACTTCTCACCGCTATTCATTTCCATCAAAGGAGGCGATAGCTCCCAACCTTCACGGTGGAATAAAACAGTTTTAATATTCGGTTTAAAAATATGATTTGAATAAACAAACAGGTCAGGAATTGAATCCTGTGCCGCAAGCACATTTATACCTAACCCATTCATGAAGATTGCAGCAAGCACAAACAGGAAAGTTCCCTTGGTTACATTTTTCATTTACCTATTCTTCTCCTGTTGATTCTTTTAAACTTTTAACAGCCAACCAGGCCATTAATCCCATTCCGGTTTTAAGGCTCTCTTCTTCTATATCGAATGTGGCAGTATGAAGGTTTGAGGTTATTCCGCGTTTTTCGCTCCGGGTGCCTAACCTGTAAAAACAACCAGCAACTTGTTGCGCAAAATAGGCGAAATCTTCTGCCGTTGTACGCAGTTCTAGTTCTGTTACGTTTTCTTCTCCAAGATATTCAATTGCGAACTGCCTTGCTTTTTGGGTTACTACGGGGTCGTTAAATACAAACGGGTAACCCTGATCAATTCTAACCTCACAATCACCACCCATACTTTGTGCGATGCCTTTACTTATTTTTACCACCCTTTTCCTCATCTCCTCACGCCACTCTTCATCAAAGGTTCGGATAATGCCCTCCATCTTTACCTCATCGGGAATGATGTTGGTTTGTCCTTCGGCAATGAACCGGCCTATCGAAAGCACACAGGGCAGGGCCGGATTGCTGTTTCTGCTCACAATTTGTTGCAGTGCCACTACGATGTGTGAGGCAATCAAAACCGGATCGATATTTTTTTGAGGAATCGCGCCATGGCCCCCTTTACCTTTCACAGTGAAATAGAGCTCATCGGTCGAGGCCATGTATTTACCGCTTTTCAATCCAACCTTACCGGCCTCAAGTTCCGGAAAAACATGTTGGCCAAATATCATGGCAGGCTTAGGATTATCCAACACACCTTCGTCGATCATAACCTTTGCACCTCCCGGATATTTTTCCTCCGAAGGCTGAAAGATCAGTTTTACCGTTCCCTCAAATGAATCTTTTAACTTGTGCAGAATTTTTGCAGCCCCAAGCAATGAGGCGGTATGTGCATCGTGACCACACGCATGCATTTTACCCTCATTTTTCGATTTGTAGTCAACCTCATTTTTTTCATAAATCGGAAGGGCATCCATATCGGCTCGCAAAGCAATTGTATTTAAATCCGGATTATTTCCCCTGATCAGTGCAACAATACCTGTTTTAGCTATTCCGGTTGTGTGTGAAATATTGTTTTGCTTCAAAAAATCTGAGATCAAAGCGGCGGTTTCATGCTCTTCAAAAGCCAATTCGGGATTTTTATGAATGCGTCGACGTAATTCAACAATTTCATCAAAAAAAACTTCCGAATATTTTTTTATTTCTTGTAATATTTTGTCCATAAAATTTTCAGGATTGACCACAAAGATATGTTAAACATTCTCTTCCGGATTAATTTCATATCTGAACTTTGCATTCATTCAACTTCTGTTTTATTGTTATTCGGCAAACAATCAAAATCTTTTGTAAGCAGCAAAAACAGTGCAAAAGATCAGAATAAAATAAAAGAGTAAGTCAAAAAATGACAAAAAAAACAAGGCAACTTTTATCTGAAAATCAGGTATGAGAAGGAAAATGATGATCCTGAAAACAATCAGATTTGTCATTGCAAACATTGATAAATATCAATTATTAAATATTACGTAATCTTTCAGAATTTATAATTTAGCAGCTTCATTTTTAAAGCTGTACTAAATAAAACGACAGAGTAAAAAAGGTATGTCAGAAGTTATCAAGATCAGAAAAGGCCTCGATATAAAACTGGTTGGACAAGCGGAAAAAAAGATCAGCGAGGTAAAATCTGATACATATGCTCTTAAGCCACCGGATTTTGTCGGTGTGTTTCCCAAAATGTTTTTAAAAGAGGGTGATCCTGTTAAAGCGGGCACTCCGGTATTTTTCGATAAATATCGTGACAACATCGTTTTCAGTTCGCCTGTTAGCGGCACGATCAAAGAAATTCACCGGGGAGCAAAAAGAAAAATGCTGGAGGTCAGGATCGATTCCAATGGAAAAATGGAATACGAAGACTATGGAGCAGCAGATCCGCTAAGCCTGGACAGAAAACAGGTAATCGAAAAACTGATGAAATCAGGTGTTTGGGCCAATATCAGGCAAAGGCCATATTCGGTTATTGCCAATCCTGAAAGCGAACCCAAAGCCATTCATATCAGTGCTTTCGATACAGCGCCATTAGGCCCTGATATGGACTTTTTGGTTGAACAGGATGCAAAGGCTTTTCAGGCCGGTATAAACGCCCTGACGAAACTTACCAATGGAAAAGTACATTTGAATGTACGGGAAGGACAAACCCAATCCCGCGTATTTCTCGATGCAAAAGGGGTTCAGGTTAACCGGTTCAACGGTCCTCACCCCACTGGTAATGTGGGTGTCCAGATACACCATCTCGACCCGGTCAACAAGGGAGATGTGGTTTGGTATCTAACTCCCGTGGCAGTAATTTTTGTGGGTCGGTTATTCCTTACAGGCACATATGATGTAACAAGGCTTATATCCTTTTGTGGTTCAGAAGTGAAAGATCCCCAATACCTGAAGGTAATTACCGGAACCGCTATTGCACCCATAATAAAAGATCGGATCAAAGAATCCAACATTCGGTACATCAGTGGAAATGTTTTAACCGGTGACCAGATCGACAAAAATGGTTATCTCGGTTTTTACCACGATCAGCTCACGGTGATCCCCGAAGGGAATGAATACGAAATGTTCGGTTGGGCCATGCCCCGATTTAACAAATTCAGCTACAGCAAAACCTATTTTTCATGGTTGCTTCCCAAAAAACGATACGATCTCGATACCAACATGAATGGTGGTCACAGAGCGTTTGTGCTCACCGGTGAATACGAAAGGGTATTCCCAATGGATATTTATCCACTGCAATTACTCAAAGCGATCATCGTAAAGGATATCGACCTGATGGAAAACCTTGGCATATACGAGGTTGATGAAGAAGACTTTGCACTTTGCGAATTTATCGATGCTTCTAAAACAGAGATGCAGGTAATCGTAAGAGAGGGCCTTGATTTCATCCGGAAAGAGATGCAGTAACAACCTTGATCTTTGAACATAAAATTTTAAACATATTAAATGAAGGCTATAAGAAATTACATTGATAAAATAAAACCCCAGTTTGAAAAGGGTGGGAAATTTGAAAAGCTGCATTCTACCTTCGATGCATTTGAGACTTTTCTGTATGTTCCAAACACCGTTACCAAACATGGAAGTCATATCCGCGATTCACTGGATATGAAAAGAACCATGATTGTTGTGGTTTTGGCAACCATTCCGGCCATGCTTTTCGGCATGTGGAATATCGGCTACCAGCATTTTCTGAGTCATGGTGAAACGGTTACGTTCTGGCAGGAGTTCTGGTACGGATTTCTGAAAGTTTTACCGTTGATTATTGTTTCCTATGTGGTTGGGCTCGGTATTGAGTTTGCCTTCGCCCAGATGCGAAATCACGAGGTAAATGAAGGTTACCTGGTTACCGGAATTCTCATACCCCTTATTGTACCACCCGATATCCCATTGTGGATGCTTGCCGTAGCAGTAGTATTTGCAGTCATTATCGGAAAAGAGGTATTTGGTGGAACCGGAATGAACATCCTCAACCCGGCTTTGGCCGCCAGGGCATTTTTGTTTTTTGCTTATCCACAGGATATGTCAGGCGACAAGGTTTGGATTGCCGAAAAAGCAGATGCATACTCAGGTGCAACACCACTGGGTCATGCACTCGTGGGTGACCTTGAACCGGTTCGTGCTTCTTTCAATGACATGCTGATTGGTACCATCCCCGGTTCGGTGGGTGAAACTTCCTTTATAGCCATCATGATCGGAGCTGTTATCCTTCTGGCAACCGGCATCGGAAGCTGGCGGATTTTGATCCCCGTATTTGCAGGGGGATATGTAATGGGATTAATCTTCAACCTGTTTGCAGTAAATGAGTACATGGCACTTCCCCCCTATTATCATTTTGTTATGGGTGGATTTGCCTTCGGTGCAGTATTTATGGCAACTGAACCAGTTACTGCTACGCAAACAAACCGGGGCAAGTATATTTATGGCTTTCTTATTGGAATGATCGCGGTGCTGATTCGGGTGTTCAACCCGGCTTATCCGGAAGGTATGATGCTCGCCATCCTGCTGATGAACGTGTTTGCACCACTGATTGATCATTACGTACTAGAAGGAAACATCAAACGCAGGTTGAAAAGAGTTAAAGTTAAAAGTGCATAATTCCTAAAACACAGTAATATGTTTACAAACAAATATATATTTCTGTATTCCTCAGCATTGGTTATCGTTGTTGCGGCCATACTTTCGTCAGCAGCCCAACTGCTAAAACCTTTTCAGGACAGGAATGTGAGAACAGAAAAAATCATAGACATCCTTCGCTCGGTAAAAATTGAGACTGAAAAGGAAAGTGCAGAAGCGAAATATAACGATTACATTGTGGAGGAGATAACTGTAAACCGCGAGGGTGAAATTGTGAGCCTTTATCGCAACGGCAAATTTGAAAAAGGTAATGTAAGGGCGTTTGACATTGATCTTAAAACCCAACTCACCCTGCTTGACGAAATCAAAGCAGGCAAAGAGGAGGAGGAGCCACAATTCCCAATTTTTGTTTGCCAGAAAAATGGTGAAGAGTTCTACATCATCCCGCTGCGTGGCAAAGGTTTGTGGGGCCCTATCTGGGGAAACATCTCATTTGAATCAGATTACAATACCGTTTATGGTGTCACTTTTGGACATAAAGGCGAAACTCCCGGCTTAGGTGCGGAAATTTCCACCATGCCATTCCAGGAACAATTTTATGGGAAAAAGATTTTCGACAATGATCAGGTTTTTACCTCCATTGATGTGGTTAAAGGAGGCATTGCAAACCTGAGCGAAGCAAAACAGATACATGGCGTGGATGCGGTTTCAGGAGGTACCATTACCAGTAATGGGGTAACCGATATGCTATTCGATGTATTATCAATCTACGTTCCTTTTTTTAAAAAGCAACTCGAAAACGAAAGTAAACCCGCTGCTTAACAATTAATTGGTAAATAACTAACAGATATAAAAATGGCTGAAGAAGTTAAAACGAAGGAGCCGCTATTCTCTCCGAAAAATAAAAAGCTGATATTCAATCCTCTGAGCAAAGACAACCCAATCACCGTGCAGGTTCTGGGTATTTGTTCGGCACTGGCAGTAACAGCCAAACTGGAGCCGGCAGTCGTAATGTCGATATCGGTACTGGCAGTACTGGCCCTCGCCAACGTAGTGATCTCATTACTCAGAAATACCATCCCTTCAAGGATCAGGATCATTGTACAACTCGTGGTGATCGCTTCACTTGTGATCCTTGTCGACCAGGTGTTGAAAGCTTTTGCTTACGAGGTGAGCAAACAACTTTCGGTGTTTGTGGGTCTGATCATCACCAACTGTATCATCATGGGCCGCCTCGAAGCATTTGCCATGGGAAATAAACCCTGGCCCTCGTTCCTCGACGGGTTGGGTAATGCTTTTGGATATGCATGGATACTTATTGTTGTAGCCTTTTTCCGTGAGTTGTTCGGCTCAGGTTCTGTATACGGATATCCTGTAATGGAATGGATCGGTGTTTATAATATTGGATATAAAAACAACGGTATGATGATCCTTCCTCCGATGGCGCTGATCACTGTGGGAATTATTATTTGGGTGCAACGCTCAAGGAATAAGGAATTAATTGAAGAAAATTAGGAATCGATAAACTAAATGACATGCAAGAACTTGTAAATATATTCGTCAAGTCGATTTTTATTGACAACATGGTTTTCGCTTACTTCCTGGGTATGTGTTCATACCTGGCGGTATCAAAAACTGTGAAAACTTCCGTAGGATTAGGTATAGCCGTAATTTTTGTATTGGGGATCACCGTTCCGGTCGATTTCCTGATCAATAAATATCTGTTGAGTGAAGGCGCGCTTACATGGTTGGGCCCCGATTTTGCCAGTGTTGACCTGAGCTTTCTCAGCTTTATCATGTTTATCGCTGTAATTGCCTCCATGGTTCAACTGGTGGAAATGATTATCGAAAAATTCTCACCGGCCCTGTACACTTCACTGGGTATATTCCTTCCGTTGATCGCTGTGAACTGTGCCATTCTTGGTGGTTCACTTTTTATGCAGGAAAGAGAATATGCTTCTATTGCTGAAGCCACCTCATTCGGACTTGGATCAGGTGTGGGTTGGTTCCTGGCCATTGTCGGGATTGCAGCCATTCGTGAAAAGATCAGGTATTCAAACGTTCCGGCACCGTTGCGCGGACTGGGTATCACCTTTATCATCACAGGGTTGATGGGTATTGCCTTCATGAGTTTTATGGGCATAAAACTTTAGTTATTTTTAAACGTTAACAGTAAAAATCAGAGATAATGATATTACTTGATGTGGGAATCGGAACCGTAATTGTTACCAGCGTGGTGGTGTTCCTTTTCATTATTCTTCTTTTGGTAATGGTGCTTCTTTTTGCACGTAAAAAACTTACACCCCAGGGTGATGTTAAGATCACGATCAACGATGACAAAGAGATCGTAACACAACCCGGTTCAACCTTGCTTTCAACCCTGTCGAATGAGCAGATTTTCCTGCCGTCGGCCTGTGGTGGTGGAGGAACCTGTGCCATGTGTAAGTGTCGTGTGCTGGAAGGCGGCGGATCGATCCTGCCAACCGAAACCGGGTATTTCACTCGCAAAGAACAGATGAACGACTGGCGGCTCGGTTGCCAGGTGAAAGTTCGTGAAGACATGAAAATTGAGGTTCCACCGGAAATCTTTGGTATTAAAAAATGGGAGTGTGAAGTGATAAGTAATCACAATGTCGCCACCTTCATTAAGGAATTTGTGGTTAAACTCCCCGAAGGAGAAACCCTCGATTTTAAATCGGGTGGATACATCCAGATTGATGTTCCGGTTTGCGAAGTGGACTTCAGCAAAGAAATTGATGTGGAAGAAGAATACCGCGAAGACTGGGATAAATTTAAGATGTGGGATCTGAAAATGAAAAATTCGGAACCGATCTTCCGTGCCTACTCCATGGCCAACCACCCGGCTGAGGGTAACATCGTGATGCTGAACATCCGTA
>JAGQVF010000098.1:0-23052 GCA_020438135.1 Bacteroidales bacterium
AAGAAAATAAAACTCCGCTGAGTCGGTTTCTCCCTGGATGTCGTAAAGGATGCCTTTGATGTTCAATCCCTCCAATCCCAGCGAATCGTAATTGTATTCATGTGAAAGTTTTAACGACCATTCAACATATTTTAAAGCCGAATCGAATTGATTAAAGGCATATTTCCAGGAAAGTCGATTGAGGGTTTTCACTTTTTCCTGCCCTTCCGCAGTATCGATAACAGATTTTAAACTATCGGGCTTATACAACTGGGCAAAGCTGATGCACGTTGAAACAACGAATAATATTGCAATAGTAAATCTTCTGAAGTCCACCTGAAAACTGATTATATTTGTAAAAATAGCATTTTTATACAGTACCGGTTTATACCTGATTTTCATAAGGAAGTTGTGCACAGGTAGAAATTGTTCAGGGAAGAGGTATAATTAGCGTTTCCAGTTTTCGATGGCTATATACCAACTGGTTTTGTAAACGGGTGATCGTTGCAGGCTGTAATCATTTTGGGTAAACGGGTTTTCCACTTTGTCGAAGAAAAAACGGATAGACAGTGGATTTCCTCTTTCGCCGTAAATCCACTCTTCTTCATCTGTTTTGCGATATACTTCAGATGGTGGTCCATAAATAATATAGACAAGGCCTCGATCGGTCTTCCAGCCATCATGGTAGGAAGTAAATTCCCGGTTGGCAAATTCTACCCGGTTGTAATATCTTTTAATCATGTTTCTTGCACGCTCGGGGTTGTTTGATGCCCTGTCGAGCCAGAAACTGTCGATTGCCATTTTTTGATCCTGGTAGCTGTTCAGTTTGTTAAACTCGGCTTCCGTGGTAAGATACCGTAACGTCCTTAAAGCTTTTTCGGTGGTATTGATGGTGGGGAAGGAATCTTCGAACCGGAAGATCGTATACCCTTCGGGTTGTTCTTTATCGGGTTGTATAAAATAGATTCCCCTGAAAGGAAATTCAAGCAATGAAGATATGCCATTGTTTAATTCCAGTGTATACAGACTATCAGGTTTAAAGGTGTAGGTTTCGCGTCGGTCCAGTGCGAAAGGGGTCTGAGCGAGGGGGAATTCCCGGTTATAATACCGAACTGTCAGTTCCTTTCGATCAGGGTCATTGTATTTTAATACGAATTTCTCTTCCTTTTCCAATACAGGTTGAAAAATCGGATTTCCGTTTTCATC
Organism: Bacteroidales bacterium; assembly: GCA_020438135.1. Taxonomy (GTDB): domain Bacteria; phylum Bacteroidota; class Bacteroidia; order Bacteroidales; family JAADJA01; genus JAADJA01. Next base: position 1,186 of record JAGQVF010000098.1, read on the forward strand.
GGTGATCATAAAGTTTTGAGCAGATAGCCGGTTGCTTTTATAAACATGTACATAATCCATGAGGTTGTTTTCGGGATTGTTCATATCGGTTAGCAACACTTTCAATAAATAATCACCCTTATAGGGGGTATGGAAATCGTTACTGATCACCACATGTAAATCAGTTCCGAAATGCAGGCTATCGGTAAAGATCATGGTGCTGGAATCGATGATATCTTTGGATTCATACGATTCGAGTAAGTGAAACGTGACCTGGAATTTAGCCCTGGCTTCACCATCATTGTTCCAGGCATGACGATAGCTCATTCCCTTCAAACTGATATCTCCATATATTCGTGAGGATTTTTCTGAAACATGGTATACCATCCACGAAACGTCTGTAAAATCACTTCTGTCGTAAAGATAAGCGAGGTTTTTCTTTGACAATTTTCGCATGGGGGTAGCAGCGGTAAGTATGATCACTACCAATAGTAACGAAAATCTTTTCAGGAACAAACTGCTCATCATCTTATCATTCATTTTCAAGATAGTTTTCCGGAATAGATTTACTGGTTTTTGCGCCGAGGACTTTCAAATTTTCGACCTGTCGAATCAGGTTGCCTCTTCCATCAGTGAGTTTGTTCCTGGCGTCTTCGTATGTTTTGCTCACCCTGTTGATCTGCGTTCCAAGGTCGTCGAGATTTTTCAGGAACCCGACAAATTTGTCGTACAATGCACCCCCCTGTCTGGCAATTTCAAGTGCATTTTGGGTTTGTTTTTCGTGCTTCCAGATGGATGCAATGGTGGTAAGTGTAGCAAGCAAGGTGGTAGGACTGACGATCACAATTTTCTTTTCCCATGCGAAGTTAAACAGGTTGACATCAGCCTGAATGGCCGTGCTGAAAGCCGATTCGATGGGCATGAATAACAATACAAAGTCAGGTGAATCGAAATTGAGACCATGCTGGTAATTTTTTTCACTTAATCCTTTCACATGATTTCGTATTGAATCGATATGTTGTTTCAGAAAAATGTCTTTTTGTTCCTGTTCTTCGGCACTGGTGTGTGCTTCATAGGCAAGCAGTGAAACTTTCGAGTCGATTATGATGTGTTTGTTTTCAGGAAGTTTAACCACAACGTCGGGTTGAATGGTTCTACCGTCTTCACCCATTGTTCTTACCTGGGTTTCATATTCTTCACCTTTGGTTAGTCCGCTGCGCTCCAAAATACGTTCTAATACTACCTCTCCCCAGTTCCCCTGTTTTTTGGTGTCGGATTTCAGAGCCCTGGTGAGGTTGTTCGCTTCTTCGCTGATCTTTGCATTCAGGTCATACAGCTTTTTAAGTTCTGCCTTTAGGTCGGTCTGATCTTTTAAACCCTTTTGGTAGGTGTCTTCTACTTTCTTTTCGAAAAGCTGAATTTTTTCTTTGAGCGGCATCAATATTTCACCGATGTTTTTCTGGTTGGTGGTGGCAAATTCTTTGGTGTTTTCCTTTAATATCCTGGAAGCGATGTTCTCAAATTCAAGGGTAAATTTTCGTTGGGTTTCTTCCAGCTCCTTCTTCTGTGTTTCAAGTTTTTCTCTCAGATTTTTATATTCCACTTCAGCCCGGGCCAAACGATTGCTCAGTTCCTCATTCCTGCCTCTTTCGTCTTCATTTTCTCTTCTTAGCTGTTCGAACCGGTTGGTTGAATCATTGAATTTTTCCTGAAGAACGGTTTTTTCCTTGTCGATCTGAACTATCGTTTCATTTAAACTTTTTTCTATCATTGATTTTTCTTCCATGACCTTTTGCTGCTCCCTTGCCGCTTTTGTGCGGTTAAGCAGGTATACAATCAGTCCGCCAACAAGAATCCCGGCTAACAGGTAAAGAAATTCCATTGCAATGATAATTTGGTGAATAAACTGTTCCGGAATGAAACACTAAACATACCGCAAATTTAGAAAAAATATACTTCAGTGCAGGGGAGTCATTTTGTTTTGTGATGGTGCACATTTTTTCGGACTAATATTTTTAGTAATTTTACAGGTAAAGCTTGAAAATCATGTTTATAAATTACAATGGATTTTTGCTCAATAAAAAACTTCCCCTTCTTTTGCTGCTATTGATCATTTCGCTGCCTGCCGTCACACAAACGATTATTCCGCCTGAACCATATGGAGGCGAGCGGTTGATGAAGCAGTTTCTTCAGGAGGAAATGGTGTATCCGCCTCCTGCTATTGCCAATGGTGAAGAGGGTAATGTTGACCTTTCATTTTCTGTAGGTCAGGATGGTATAGTTTCAAATATTGTAGTACAGAAAAGCGTTTCGCCGCTTGTTGATAAGGAAGCGATCAGATTGCTCAAATTGATTCAGTGGTATCCGGCCAGAGAAATTGGGATAGCCGTGAAGGCCAATTATGAACTTCGGATCGGGTTTAAGATCAAACGGTATGAGAAATGGGTTAAAAATCGTGGATATGATGCCTATTCCTATCCAATCGAACCGGTAGATTCTTCCTTTAAAGTTTTTAAAAGGGAGGATACCGATCAATATCCAAGGCCGGTATTTAGCAGCCTCGATCTCAATCTTTCACATTTTATTTCCACCCATTTAACCTATCCCGAAGCAGCATTCAGGGCAAACGTAAGCGGAACAGTCCATTTGCGTTTTGTAGTAGAACCCAGTGGGCGGATTTCAAATATCCGGGTAATAGAGGGAGTGGGGGGTGGTTGTACCGAAGAGGCCATTCGGGTGGTGAAAATGATTGACTGGTTACCTGGTTTGAAAGACAAAATGGCTGTGAGGACTTGTATTCCCATCGAGATTACCTTTGATATTTCGAAAAAAACAGTTGGCGGTAACATCCCGAATCCCGGTCAGTTGCAATGATCCTACCTTTTTTTTAGAGAAAGCATTCATTTTGTGAATATTTTCGCAGCATGACAAAAATCGGTCTCCTTTCCGACACCCATGGCTTCCTTTTTCCACGCATCGGTGAACTTCTGTCGCATTGCGATGAGATATGGCATGCGGGTGACATTGGAAATTCACTGGTCATCAGTCAACTTTCGGCCATAGCACCTGTCAGGGCCGTGTATGGAAATATCGACGGACAGGATATTCGCAGAAGCCATCCCGAAATACAATTGTTTACCTGCGAAAAGCTGAAGGTTTTGATGATCCATATCGGCGGTTATCCAGGCAGGTACGAGTCAAAAGTCAGGCGGTTGATCAGGGATGAAAAGCCCGGATTGCTTATTACCGGTCATTCGCACATTTTAAAAGTTATATATGACGATGTGAACAGTTTGTTGCATATCAATCCCGGAGCAGCAGGGAAATATGGATTTCATAAAGTTCCCACGCTTGTGAGATTTACAATAAATGAAAGTGAAATAAAAGACCTGGAAGTGGTTGAACTCAGCAAAAACAATAGGTGATTTTATCTGAGACGATCTATGGAGCGTACCAGTTTTTCATCTTTCAGAATGTATCGGTTCGCCAGGTATAAAAACAGTAAACTGACCAGTGGCAGGTATGCACTAAACCCAAATTCTGTTTCTCCTTCTACACGGGTTTCTATCAATCGCGGATAAAGAAAGAAAACACCAACAATGATAAACATATTAAGAAGCATGCAAAAACGGATCAATTTGATCTGTAAAATCCGGTTTTTATACAGAAAAATTGTGTAGCCAGAGAGCAGTGTGATGGCTATGTTGAAGAGTAGCAGAGGCAAAATGGTAGTGAAACCGAATTGTATCTCGGAACCGGGTACCATGTTTTCAAGCTTATACACATAAAGTTTGAGATTATGCATTTCGGAAAAAAATGAAGCGAGTGGCGAAAAAAACATCAGAATTCCCAAAATGACCACAAGAAACAAAAAAAGTGATTGTATGCGTTGAATCATATTACCTCCATTAAATTTCGGGCAAAGATAAAATCATTTGATTTAACATTATCAATTTTTGGTTTATTCAATGCTGCTTCTGTCTTCATCATTCCGCACTTTAGTTTTTTTCTTTTTCCTGCCAAAAAGATCAGACAAACGGTTGAATTCCTGCGTGTAAAACACCCCAACACCCTGCGTGTAAGGAGCATAGTTTTTATACAAAATATCGTTATTTGATTTATTGAATGCTTTTGCCCTGAACCGTCCGTCCTCAGTTATTTTAACTTCAATCGTTACCTCACCGACTATGTTATTTGTGTTTTCCGTACTTTCTGTATCCTTAACACCCACATTACCGTCGATCAGTACCCTTTCGTCCCAAAGTTGGGTGCTGAGCGCCACTTCCATCTCCCTTGATGACATAGCGTCGCCGGGCCTGTAATTAACCCCGATGTCGAAATCATTGCTGATCTGTGAGAGTAAATTGTTCAGTTGATTGGTGATGAGCGAAAAGGTATTAAAACCTACAGAACCTGTGTAACCGGTTGGCTGGCTGAAGTTGTTTAAAACCAGCAACGAGATCATTTGCTGGCTCATCATTGCCTGATCTGTTGTGTCGAGCCGTGAGTAGATGTATTGTTTGGTTTCATCCTTCAGGTCGGGAAATTCAACCGTAAACCTGATTTCAGGGTTGAGGAGCTGCTTGCTCAACGAAATTATACAATCAACAGGTACCCTTGTAGCTGAGTCTTCAGGAGGACCGTATTCACCGAGAACAGTTTTAACCTTATAAACAGCTTTCAGATCAATGATGGCATTGTATGGGTCGCCCTGCCAGCTGATGTTGCTGCCGCGCATGATATCGAAATTCCGGTTGATGATATTTTGAAGCGTAAAGAAAAACGAACCCCGGTCGATGGTGTACTGACCTTCCATCGAAAAGACCCCTGTTGGTGAAACTTCCATGATCATATCTCCCTTTCCCCGTGCTTTGATATTCCCCATATTGTAGGGCATAAAAAGCTGAATATCCGCATCATTGGTAACTTTCAGGTCGAGTTTTAAAGATAATCCTTCCATGTTGAAGTCGTAACCGGTCTTTTCTTTATCTATTTCCGACATGGTTTCGGAGTTATTTACAAAAACAATATAATCGCTGGTGCCAACCTCTGTTCCGTAAGAAACCGGGATCTTTACATTGGTTCCCTTTTCTGACCGGGCGTTGATTCCAATTCTTAAATTGGAAACAGGGCCCTCGATGCTGAAATCGCCGCTGGCCAAAGCATTACCGTAGAACATCTCGTTTTGTGTCCGCCTGGTATGGATTGCAGCCAGATAATCAGTGCTGATGTGAAGGTTGAAGTTAAAATCCCGAAGATAGTCATGTGAAATATTGCCAGATAATGTTGCTTTATTTGCCAGTGAATCGTAAAGAATGATGTTGTCGATAACAATATTGTTATGGTTTACAGGAATATCCCCGGCAAAATAATACTTAACATTCAAATAATCAATCCGCATGGCAGCATCGGCCAGGCTCAGATTGCCCGTAAGATCAGGTTTATCTCTGCTTCCTTTCAACCTAAGTTTGCCCGAAGCCAACCCCTCTATCTCGGAACTAAAACTGCTTAAAAGAGGTTCAAGGGTTTTGAGTTTGTATTTGTTCAGATCGAGGGCGATGTCGAAATTGTCATTCTTTTTATTAGGATAAAATTTACCCTCCAGACCTAGTGTTTCACTTTCGCCGATATTTCCTACATAGATGATACTTCCGTTGATGATGAATGCCTGTAACCTTGGGTCCCATTCTGTGATCATCTCAACTTCACCCAGTTTTTCCTTGTTGAAGTAAAGATCGTTTATATGGATATCGCTCAGATAAAACGGGTCGTTGTAATAATCAATCACACTCAAATTACCGTTCAGGGTGCCATCGAGATCAACATCGGCTTTTTTAAGGAAAACATCGAAATTAGATAGTTTAAAATCAGCAAAGCTGATGCTGAGTGTGTCGGCCGGATCAGGTGAAACCAACCCGTTGATCCGAATCTGCTGGAGTTTGCTTTTTAATTCGAGGTTGCTGAAATGGATGAGGTTGCTATCGATCATCACAAAATTTCCGGGAGTAACACTCCATAAGGTATCGTAAAACATCAGTTTGGCATCATCAATCCTGATCCTGTATCGTTCGGGACTTATGATTTTTACCGCACCCTGCAGGGCCCCCTTGTTTACGGCATAGTGATCTTTGTCATCTTTCCAGTTCACTTTATATGCCACCGTATTTTTAGCACCCTGAAGATCTACCATGAGGCTATCGAATATGAGGGTGTCTGAAACAAATAACTCATTTGCACCGGTTTTCAGGTTTATATTTTCATCAGAAATATAAAACTCCGAATACCATTTTTTCAGAACTTGTTTATGATAGGTAATCTCGGGTGAATTTCCATCAAAAAACAGGTTTTGAATTCTGGAGTTAAATCCTCCGTTAAATCGGGTGCCGGGAGCGAGATGTAATTCCGGAATAAAGAGTTTCGAGAGGGCAGAGGTGTTTTTAAGTTCGATACTGAAAATAAAATCCTGGTATGAGAGGTTCAGGGCAGCCCAATCTGCATCACTCACAAGGGTGTCGAGGTAGAGGTTAGCAATGCGCAGGAAATTATCAGGAAGTTCCCTCAGTGTGAATTCTCCTTCCATTGTAGCATCGAAGAAATCGGAGAAGATGCGGATAAAGGCATATTCTGTTGAATCCCTTGTTACACTAAATGTAAAATCATTCATGAAATACCGTTTCCCTTTCTCTTGATATAAAGTGCTGTCGATAATGATGATTCCCTGCATGTTATCCACATCATTACCCATAAAATTTATATTCAGATTGGTGCTCAGTATGGAAGAGTCATTGCCGGGAAGCAGGTTAATTTGCTGCAGGTAAGCATTTCTGATATTGGCTGTGAACTTGTATCGGGGTACTGCAGAACTGTAGTCAAGTGAGCCTGCAAAATCGAGGTTTCCGTGTTCATCGCGTACCTGCAGGATGCCTGTAAATTCCTTTTCTGCCAGGGTTCCGTTGATCTTGATCTTGTTGTACACATTGTCAAAGAAATGAAGTGAGTTAATTTCACCCTCCATGGTCACATACATATCGTCAAACGACAAACCCGAACCATCAATATCAGCTTTCAGATCGAGTTTGCTGAAATAGTCAACGGTGTGCGTAAATTTGCCTGCATAAAAGTCACTGGCAGCAACCGATCCGTGATATTCCACATCATTTGCTTCATTTACACGAAGCAGTAAATCGGTTTCTATTTTTCCTGCATCTGTCCTGAATTGTGCATAAGAAACAAAGTCGTTATAAAAACCTGTGAATTTACCATTGATTTTTACTTTTCCGAACGGATCGAGTACTTCGGGTATTTCGATTTTTCCGTTTTCGGTCGGCAGCCTGAAATTCCGCACATCTTCAATTGACGTTTCAAGACTGCCAATGGAGAGATGGGTGAAGGTTTCCGTTATATCGGGCAGTCCGTCCATTCGCACCTCCCCGCGAAACTGTGTTTGCCTTCCTGTTCCGAATTTAAGATCACGCGCCCTGAAATTACTTACTGTTCCATTAATATCAGCTGTTAACCTGATTTCATTGTCCATCGGGTACATGACCGGGGCAAAATAACCTACTTCTGCTAAGTTGATGCGGCTTGGTCTGAAAAGGGTTTCTATTTTTATTTTATCAACAAAATCAGAAAAATCGTCAAAGGAATTATATGAAAATTTAAGATCCAGATCAAGGTTATTGGAGGGGGTAACTATTTTCAGGTTCCGGGCCTGCAGTACCTGCGGATGTATTATAAAATCACCCGAAAGGCTATCAACCACGAATCCGCTTTTTTCACGTAAACTTATTTGGTTGATCAACACATTAACCGAATCCTTCATCACATACAGATCATTTGCACTGAGGGTAAGTCCCTTTACCAGGATGTCATTAAAATCGATCTGTCCCGGTGTTTTCTCTTCGTTCTCATTAAAATATGAAAATTCAAAATCGCGGATGAGCAATTTGTTAAGTTCAATCGGAACGGGTGTGGTATCTTGCTTGTTGGTATCCGACGGGGTAAAAAAGTCGATCAGAAAACGGAGATTCGATGATTGTTCCTCCCGGTAATTCCTTAGCCGGAAGTGCCCCTGCTCCAGTTCAACACTTTCCGGTTTGAATGTCCTGTAATAAATCACCGGTTTATCAAGGTTAATTGAAAGTTCCTTTGCAAAAAACAAGGAATCGTAGCGCTGATCTTTTATCAGTAAATTATGCAGCTTTACCGATTTAAGCCAGTGAATATCGAGCTTGTCAAGGGTGACGGTAGTTTGAAGTTCTTCGGTTAAATACGACGTGGCCATCCGTGCCAGTATGGTTTGTACCAGCGGATTTCTGAAAACAAACAGGAATGTAAACAACAGTGTGAAAATTCCTGTCAGTAAATATGTACCTATTTTAAAAACCTTATTGATACCTTTGCCGGATTTAATTCGTTAATAGATTTAATTTCAGCTACAAAGTAAGATAAGAAAAACAAATCTTACATGAAAAAACTGAGATTTATTCGTGATAACAGCAAATCAGAACAGCTTGCGGGTAGATAACGAAACATGAATGATAAAACTTATATACTTGGAATAGAATCGTCCTGCGACGATACCTCAGCTGCAGTTTTAGAAGACAACGTGTTGAAAGCCAATATTATTTCCAATCAGGAAGTACATCGTAAATATGGTGGGGTAGTTCCTGAACTGGCTTCAAGGGCACATCAGCAAAACATCATTCCTGTGGTGGATACAGCACTAAAAACAGCCGGCATAACAAAAAACCAGCTAAGTTGCATTGCCTTTACCCGGGGGCCGGGATTGCTCGGATCGTTACTCGTTGGAACCAGCTTTGCCAAATCATTTGCATTGGGGCTCAACATTCCGTTGATTGAGGTAGATCATCTGCGAGCCCATATTCTGGCTCATTTTATCCGAAAAGGAGATGAAAATCAAAAATTTCCGGAATTCCCGTTTTTGTGTTTAACAGTTTCAGGAGGCCACACACAAATTGTGAAAGTGAACAATCCCGGTTCGATGGAACTGGTGGGAAAAACCATTGATGATGCAGCCGGCGAAGCTTTTGACAAAGCCGCCAAGATCATGGGTTTACCTTATCCGGGTGGTCCCGTTATCGATAAACTGGCCGGTGAAGGTAATCCTGATGCTTTTTCTTTTCCGAAACCCAATATTTCAGGACTTGATTTCAGTTTCAGCGGGTTAAAAACGTCGTTTCTATATCTGATCAGGGATAAGCTTAAAAAAGATCCGCAATTCATAGAAAAACACAAAGCTGATCTGGCCTCATCCATTCAAAAGACCATTATCGAAATTTTGCTGGAGAAGTTGTCAAATGCTGCCAGAAAGTATAACATCGCACACGTTGCCATTGCGGGCGGTGTTTCGGCTAATTCACAATTGCGTCAGAAATTGGCTGAAGCCGGAGTAAAAAAGGGTTGGGACATATATATTCCTGAATTTCAATTCACAACTGATAATGCTGCAATGATTGCCATTGCCGGATATTTTAAATACCTCGAGGGAGCTTTTTCTTCATTGGATGTAACACCCTATGCACGAAGCAAATTTTAGTCAGTTTTATGGGTTTGGATTTTACAGCAATGAAAGATTTCCTGGAGGCAATGACTGACAGGTATAACAGGCCCGGTTTTATAGAAAATGATCCGATCTCAATCCCCCACAGGTTTTCTAAAAAAGAAGATATTGAAATTGCAGGCTTTTTGAGTGCAACAATCGCCTGGGGTCAAAGGACGTCCATCATCAAAAATGCAATGAAGTTAATCGAGTGGATGGACCATGATCCTTACAGGTTTATTTTGGGATTTGAATCCGCTGATCTGAAACCCTTCAACAATTTTGTCCACCGAACTTTTAATGGTTCCGATTGCATTGCATTTCTAAATTCTCTCCGTCAAATTTACAGCATGCATGGTGGACCAGAAAGTCTGATTACTCCGGATGCAACCGCTCCAACAATTAAAGAATCGATCTGTAGATTCAGAAAGGTGTTTTTTGAATCGCCACACGAATCGCGAACACAAAAGCATCTTGCCGATCCGGCAAAAAATGCATCGGCCAAACGGCTCAACATGTTTCTTCGGTGGATGGTAAGAGATGATGGCCGGGGTGTTGATTTTGGTTTGTGGAAAAAAATCAGTCCCCAACAGTTAATGTGCCCGTTGGATGTTCATTCGGGTGGTGTGGCCAGGAAACTTGGATTGTTGCAGCGAAAGCAAAACGACTGGAAAGCAGTTGAAGAACTGACCGCTACTTTGCAAAAGTTTGATCCGGAAGATCCTGTGAAATTTGATTTTGCCCTTTTCGGACTTGGAATCAATGAAGGCTTTGCCAATCGTGCCTGATCCTTTAATTATCGCTGCTGTCAACGATATTTAGTAATTTTGGCGTTGCATTATGAATTCATCCCACGATCAGATACAAAAAGAAAGTTTGAGGAAGCGGCTTCACGATATTATTTTCGAGGCCGATACACCGGCAGGCAAAGTATTTGACATTGTGTTGCTGGTTTTGATCGGGTTGAGTGTTTTCGCCGTTTTGATCGATAGTGTTATGCCGATCCATGAAAAGTATGGCGATGAACTTTTTCTGGCTGAATGGATGTTCACCATTTTATTTTCGATTGAATACATTTTGCGGATATATACCGTATCCAAACCCCGGAAATACATTTTCAGTTTTTACGGACTTATCGACCTGCTTGCCATTCTTCCTACCTACCTGAGTTTGTTATTTACGGGAACGCAATATTTGCTGGTGATCAGGATGCTGCGTTTGTTACGGGTTTTCAGGGTGCTAAAGCTGGCACGTTTTGTAGGAGCTTCGGAAATGTTGGGTATTGCTATGAAAAACAGCCGTCACAAAATCATAGTTTTCCTCGAGGTGGTGGTTACCATGGTGGTGATCATGGGGTCATTGATGTACCTGATCGAAGGTCCGGATAATGGTTTTACAAGCATTCCCATCAGTATATATTGGGCCATCGTTACACTTACAACGGTTGGTTACGGAGATATTGCTCCTCAAACCTTCATTGGCCAAACCCTTGCTTCGGTCATAATGATCATTGGCTATGCAATTATTGCTGTACCCACCGGAATAATTTCGGTTGAAATGGCAAAAGTCTCCCAGCCTGTCAACACGCAGGTCTGCAGAAATTGCGGGCATAAAAGGCATGATGACGATGCTGTATTTTGTAAAATCTGTGGTGAACCATTATAATTGTACCTATGTCGAAGTATAATGATCCTTTTGAAATTGCTTTTTTCGATTATCTGGATGGCAATTCCGGAAACCTCATTGTAAATCCGGATAAGGGTGACCTGGAAGAAGTGCCTGTTTCTTATTTTTTCAGAAACTTTAATCAGATGCCCGAGATGGAAAAAATTGCCATCGAAAACTGTACTGGAAGTGTGTTGGATATAGGGGCCGGCTCCGGTTGCCACTCCCTGGTTTTACAGGGGAAATTGATGGATGTAACAGCGCTCGAGATCAAGGAGGGTTTGATTGAAGTGATGAAAAAGCAGGGTGTGAGAAAAACCATTTTAGCCGACATTATGACGTATAATGCAGGCACATTTGATACACTGTTGATGTTGATGAATGGTGCCGGTATCATGGGTACGCTCGACAAACTCGGATCCTTTCTGAAACATGCCAGAACCCTTTTAAATCCTGGAGGACAGATTATTCTCGACTCTTCCGACCTGCTATATTTGTACGAAGAAGACGATGGTTCGTACAGGATCAATATGAATGAATCTTATTATGGTGAAATAATATACCAGGTAAGCTACAAAAATGTTGCAGGTGAACCCTTTAGGTGGCTTTTTGTGGATTTTTCTACGCTGGAGCAAATAGCTGCTGAAGCCGGTTTTGTGACCGACTTACTTTTCGAAGGCGATCATTTTGATTACCTTGTCAGACTTACCTGAATCTAATGATCAGATCTATTTCACCATGATGCGGGCCGACTGTGTATAAGCCTCTGAATTTCCTCTCCAAATCAGGTTGCATAAATACAATCCCTTCGAAAGTTGTGAAAGATTGGCTCCAAGGGTTGACTTTCCTATGGATTTTGCTGTATAATCCTGTTTGAATACCTGAACACCCATCATGTTGATAATTGATAATTCTACGGTACCGTTTCCGGGATTGGTATATTCTACCTGTATCCATTGGTCAGCAGGATTGGGGCTAATTTGCATTGCGAGCAGGTTCTCCGAATCATGGTCAAAAATGCCATAATCACATGGCTGGCATTCGCCAAAACATACCCCCACGAAAGTTGTGTCAACATCAGGAACGATAAAGAACCGGTTATATCCACCCTGACCGTCATCTGTGCCACATTCCTGGGGAACACTTTCAGAATCATCCCATGTAATACCATTTATGTATTTAAATTCGTGAAAATCTCCTTCAGTAAGCGTTAAGGTGACTTCATACAGGTTGATGCCCGTTTCGGTCATTTCAGTAGCTCCCGGATCCCATCCCTGAAATGAGCCTGCCAGGTGCACTCCTTCGGCTGAAAGGATCTCTTCTGACATATCGATAGCAAAGGTCACCTCAACCTCAACCGGAATATAACCGCACGAATCGCAACTGCTAAAGCAAACCAGCTGGGTAGCTGTATCCACAACAGGAACGTCGATATAGCGGTTAAAACCTCCCTGACCATCATCAACGCCGCAGGCTGCAGGAACGGTTTCTGCATCATCGAAAGTTATTCCGTTAATAAATTTATATTGATGAACTTCGTCAGACCAGAGCATGAAAGATGCTTCATAGATATTTTCACCCATATCTGCCATGGGAGAAGCTGCCGGATCCCATCCCTGGAAACTACCGGCAATATGAATGCCATCAGGAGATACGGTTTGCTCCGACATATCCACCGAAAATGTAACTTCCACTTCTACCGGGGGTTCACCGCAAGGTTCACAACTTGAAAAACAAACCACATCCAAAACAGTATCTACGGAAGGCACATCGATAAACCGGTTGTAGCCACCCTGGCCATTGTCCTCACCACATGCCTCGGGCACGGTTTCTTCGTCATCCCAGGTGGTTCCGTTGATAAATTTATACTGGTGGTGATCACCGTACCATAATGTAAATGTGATTTCATATACATCATCTCCTATCAACGTCATCTGATCGGCCCCGGGATCCCACCCCTGGAAAGCGCCAGCCAAATGAACCCCATCTGCCGAGACATCCTCAAGAGACATATCTACCCTGAATGTGACATCAACTTCTGTAGGTACAAAACCGCATGGATAACAGGTTCCGAAGCAAACAACACCAACGGTACCGCCTCCCGCCGGTACTTCATAAAACCTGTTATAACCACCAACACCATTTGAAACGCCACATGAAGCAGGAACACTCTCCTCACCTGACCAATCGTTACCATTGATAAATTTATATTGAATGGTTTCATTTTCCGAAACAGAAACCGTGGCTGAATAAATCCCGTTTCCCTGGTTTGTCATCTCGGTCGAGGCCGGATTCCATCCCTGGAAACTACCTGCCACATGAACGCCATTGGAACTTACCGTTTGTTCTGACATATCGACCTGAAGGGTAACCGTTGTCGGATTTCCGCAGGGTTCGCAGCTCCCAAAACAAACTGCTACAAGAATGGTATCGTTAAGCGGCACGTTGAGGTACCTGTTGTTGTTTTGAGCGCATCCTGATGGCACAGATTCATCCTCACCCCATTCATCACCATTGATAAATTTATATTCAAGTTCTGAACCTTCCGGAAACGTTGAAGTGTAGGTATAAATATTGTTTCCTGCATCGGTCATTATTGTGTTTGAGGGATTCCATCCCTGGAAATTTCCGGCAATATGAACACCTTCCGGTGGAACTGTTTGCAGTGACATATCCACGCGAAATACTACTTCGCCACCAAAAGCAATTGATGAAATGAAAAACCCGAGGAGTAAAAAAAGCTTAGTAAATGTTTTCATGCGTTAATTCGTTTTTCCCTGATCAGTCGGAAGTGGATACAGGGAGCAGTTTGATGCTACAAATTTAAACAGACCCTGCTTTTATTCCAAAAATATTTTAAACGGATAACTTTCAATAATAAAGCCCCGGATCAAAATGAAGTCCGGGGCCATATCTGATTTTTGTTCCTTTATTAAAAAAGAATACCTGTTATGGAACAGTAGTAGTGGCGTTATTGTTAGGTACCCAGCAATCATCCTTGTCAGGATTGTTAACCTGCATGTCGAGGTTCAGATCACTGATATGATACCCGGCATTTCCGGCATTATTGCTCCAATTGAAATCCAGGTCATCGCTGTTTACTGTTCCGTCGCCATTACTGTCGCCTGCGATCATTCCAAACATTCCACCTCCAAGGTCTTTCTGCCCACTGAGATAAGCTTTTGAAAGTGCATCGGTAAAATCATAGGTAAAGGTTCCACCTGACTCAACCAAAGGTGAAGCGGACATCACAGCAAGATGATTTCTGTGGTAAACAACGATATAGAGATTTTGAGTGATGTTTCCCGTATAGAGGATATTCGGGGTGCCATCCGGCCTGGCTACGGTGCCATCGGACAATACTACCGCAGCCTGGTGGTCGAGTAGTTTATCAATGGTAGCTGTAGTGGCATCACCATCGGTTTCACGGAGCTGAATGTAAACCCAATCAACTATGTCGGTACCACCCGGCGCTGAAATAAATTCACCTCCATTGTAATTCCAGGGAGCGGTATTGTAAGGTTGATTATTTGCAAGAACACCGTTATCGAATAGGTCGGTGTTCATATCAGTTCCATTGAAGGCTCCTTCGAGAATTACTTTCAGATCAAAAGTATAGAGCGTATTCATACATGGACCGCATTCGCCAAAACAAACCGTATCGAGAACGGTATTCACAGAAGGTCCATAGAATTCACGATTACCGCCTAAACCGGCGCATTCACCCGGAACATTTTCCGCAAAGGGCCAGTCGTTTCCGTTTACAAATTTATATTCATGCAAAACACCTTCTTCAAGCGACAATGTGATGCTGTAAATGCCATTACCCATATCGGTCATTGCTGTGGCTGAAGGATCCCATCCCTGGAAACTTCCTGCCAGGTGAACCCCATCTCCCGAAACGATCTGGTTCGACATATCCACATTAAATGTTACATCGTAAAGCGGAGGGCTGCAAACAACACAACTTGCGTAGCAGAAAGCAGGTAAGGTTGTGTCCATGGCAGGAACGGTTATATACCTGTTGCTGTTTTGGGCACATGCACCCGGAACCGATTCATCTTCGCCCCAGGCATCACCATTCACAAACTTATATTCGTGATAATCTCCTGACTGAAGAACGGTTGAATATTCCCATATTCCACCTCCCATATCATTCATTAATGTACCTGCCGGATTCCATCCCTGGAAACTTCCGGCGATATGAACACCTTCGGCAGCAACAGTCTGTTCTGACATATCTACTCTGAAAGTTACATTGATGTCGGTTACTGAAGTGCAGGGGTCGCAGCTTCCGAAACAGTGCAGTGGAAGTGTTGTTGCAGAAGAAGGTACGGTTAAATACCTGTTGTTGTTGACGGCACATCCGGGAGGAACGCTTTCATCTGTGCCCCATGCATTTCCATTCAGATATTTAAATTCATGATATTCTCCTTCCCCCAGTGTTAGTGTTACGGCGTAGATACCACCTCCCTGATCGGTAAGTTGCGTTGCTGATGTACCCCAGTTGTTAAACGATCCGGCCACATGAACGCCATCGGGTGATACGGTCTCATTCGACATGTCAACCTGGAAAGTTACGTCAACCGGAGGAAGTACGCATGCAAGGCATTTTGCATAACATTTTATGGGTAAAATTGTATCATTATCCGGAACTGTAATAAACCGGTTTCCATTTTGTGCACAGGCACCCGGAACAGTTTCGTCTTCGCCCCAGGCGTCACCATTTATGTATTTGTATTCGATGTAAGTACCCGGTTCAAGTTGCAGGGTAAGTGTATAGACTGGTCCCAATGGTGGTGGATTCAGTGCCAATCCTGCAGGATCCCATGAAGGATAGGGTGCCGGGAATGATCCTGCGATATGAACTCCCTCCGGAGCAACCGTTTGTTCCTGCATATCAACCCTGAAAGTTACATTTACAGTTGTTTCAGGAGGTTCAACAAAAGAGATGAATCGGAAGCTGTGGCCTGTGGCTTCATATTTTGTTGAAATAACGGTGTTGGTATTATCGATTTCATAAACACCTGTACCGGCAGTAACCAGCCAGTTGCCGTTTCCAAGTTCGTAAATGCCACGACAGCCGGTAATTACATCATAATAACCGACAAGTGTGCCGGTGGGGGTAAATTCATAAATGCCTGAAGGACTTGAAAATGTTGCAACCAGGATGTTTCCGTTTGAAGCTAGCGCAATTTGTTCAGGGAAGTCGATCCCGTTAATAAGGTTGGTAATAGGTGTGCCTGAAGGGCCCTGTTGCTGCACTGAATCAGCATCATTCCCTCCATCGATGTCATTGATTAAATATTGATTTTTTGATGGCTGATAGATGATGTCAAATGGGTCTACCCTGTTGGCAGGTCCGAAGGTGCCAATATAATTTCCACTTCCATCAAATTCCTGGATGGCATCATTGTTTCCGTCGCTGACCAACAGGTGATCGGTGCCTTCCTTCAGGGTCATTCCACGAATATTATCCGCTTGTGCAAGGTTTACACCACCTGCCGGTGCAAAAACTCCGATATAGTTTCCGTCGTTATCGAATTCCAAAACATAATCCTTTAATTGATCGGAAATGTAGAGTCTGTCTTTATCAACATTCTGAACGATATGGATCGGGGTTGAAAAGAAATCTGTAGCATCGTCAACAATAAATGCAGGGTCAATCAGATCGCCGGTTACCGGATCGAATGCCATTACAAGATCGTTACCGCTTTCTGGAATGAGTAACAATCCTCCGGATGGAATCCCATCGAGATTTTTCAGTGTAGAAGCCGGAGGAATGATCTCTTTGGAGGCTTTTTCTGTAACATCAATGCCCATGGCCTCATTTTTAGCCTCTTGCTGGGCATGAGAAAGGTTCATTATTAAACCAATCAAAATTGCAATAAATAGATACTTTTTCATATGAATAATTTTTTATTTGACTTACAACCGGTTTAATTTTTGTCGGCAAGCGAAAGTATAAAAAATTACAATTCGATTTACTAAATTTTGATCCTTCAAACCAGTGCTCAGTAACTTTACTTATTAAAAGATTGTCGTATTTTTATCGACCTAAATTAGTCAGAAATGAAGCAGTTTTTACTATTCTTTTTTGTTGTAATGTCCTGTTTGGGCCTCTATTCGCAAACATCGATAAGGGGTGATATTAAATACTGGCATCGGGAAGACTTTATGGGCTTCGACCCCGCAGGCGATGCTGAAAGTTCAACAGGTGATATAACTTCAGTTTATCTGAAAAAATTTAACAATAAATTAGCATTCAGGATCACGTTCGATAACATGGTTGAAAGGGTTCATAATTTGATTGTAACAAACCATTTTCTGAACCATGAAGTGATAATCCGGTTTCGGACCGGAAATGAAAAATCAAAACAACTGGATAAAACCTTTTTACTTTCTTCGATATCACATACATATGCGTGGGGCGAATATCTTGTTACCCCTGAAAACAATCTATTCGAGGCAGAAATTGCAACCGAAATGCTTCAATCAGGCGATTTTGATTTTACCATCAGTGTAATGGTTGATGGCCAATTGGCCGATACCTTTACAGGAAGCACAAAAGGAACCATGGATTCAGGAAATTGTGCCTTTGTTCATCACGGAAACCAGGGTTTAACCTATACCGATGTTTTTTATGGCAATGCTTTTGGCATCAGTGGGTTGGATGGCAGTGGCTATGATGAGGTGTTGCAGGTGCATGAAGCCACCGGTATACCGGGAAATTTTCACATGTCAGGAACACTGATGCCTGCCGCTGAGTGGCATAACCCTGAGTTCAACGACTGGTTGACCACCCTCGCCGGGAACGGCATCGCTTCAATGATGACATCTGCCCTGGGTCAGAATATCATGCCTTTTGCCACCAATGACATGAATGATTGGTCGGTTTACATCGAATCGCAGATGGTTGATTTTCATTATAATTATGTTCCGCGGGTGGCATGGGTTCCGGAAAGGGTTTGGTTGGCACAGGGAAGTTATCCGGATGCCGGTGTGATCGACTGGCTGGGCGACAACTGGAGTCAGCATGGTGTGTGGGGTGTGGTGCTCGACGACTGGCCACATCTGAACGGTTATGATAACCGAAAAATCCATTGGATGAACAATGGTCTTGGTATTAGTCTCAGGGTGATTCCAATCGACAATTCTTTTGTCGGATATATGCATTATGATGCAACAGCTGCCAAAAATCACATTGCTTCGATGGGTCAGTACAACCTTTGTGTTTACGGAACCGACTGGGAGGTAGCTGCTGAAATGAATGAGCACGATGGTACCTTCTTCCTTGATAATTATGAAGACGTAATGTGGTATTGCCATGATAATTACCCCGGGATAAACGTGTGGAAGCTTGAGGATGCCATAATGAATCCGGGTTTTAATGGCACCGGAGCAGAAATAACACCCGGAACATATGGTTTGCTTGGAGGATCAGGTGGCTATGGAGGAAGTAACAACAGTTGGTATATTAACTGGGCTTCAACACCCAGCCATTCTGATTTTCACGAACCCCGGTGGAATTATGGATACATCTGGTCGAATGCATTTGATTTCCTGGTTACTGTACCGGAAAATAACCTGTCGCAACTGGCCTGGTACACTTTGATGATCAATCTTCATGAAACCGGATGGCATACCAGTGGCGATATTGCCGATTGGGAGCATCGCTATTCGGCTCACATTAAAAATGCCAACGTGTATTCTGAAGCGGCCAGGTGGGCGGATGGGCTTTACGCAACAACAACTGCATGCTATTTCGAAGATATCGACCGCGATGGCATCGACGAAATCGTAATGCATAATGATAAAGTATTCATGGTTTTTGAATCAATTGGTGGAAAAGCCAATTGGGTTTTTTATAAGGACGGGCTTGGTAATGCTTATTCCGTTGTTAGTTCCGATATGGCCTACTGGTCGGAAACGGATGGCGATTACAACGACGGATCGAACAACCACGTTGCTGCACTTTCTGATGTTTCGCCCAACCAACAACATAGTGTTTTTAATATGTCGGTAGATATATCGTCGGGTGATACGGTTCAGGCAACACTCGACCAGTGGGGTGTTCAAAAAGTTTTGACTCTTGCCACAGGCGCGGATTACCTTGATGTGATTTATAATTTTTACAGTCAAACAGGATATGTAAAATCGGGTTGGAGTCCTGACCTGCTTGATTTGATCTGGAGTGGCAAAACCCATCTTCAGAGAGTTTGGGGGGGATTTGGTTCATATTGCGGATATAGAAATTCGGCATCGGGGGCTACTGCAGCACTTTTACTTGGAAACGGTGGTGCCTCACACAACTCGGAGTTTGAAGGAACTTTGGTTAGAGGAGATGAAATCAAAGGATATAATGTTTTTAAAGTTAGATTGTTTGCCGGTTTTACTTCTGAGCCTACCGGGACTTCAGTTGCCGAGTTGGATGCATTGTCCCTCGAAAACATGGATGTGATTGCTCCACAGGTGCAAAGTCCCGCAGCACTGGTTTCAGATTCGGAAGTAATGCTTACGTTCAATGAGGCAGTTGAGCAAGCTTCTGCGGAAAATATTGTCAATTATTCGTTTCAGGGCTTTCTTAACAGTTATACACTGATCAGTGCAGAAAGACAATCAAACTGGAACAAAGTTAAGCTTACTATTTCAGGGCAATTTGTTCCGGCTGATATGGGAAACATTGTAATAATAAATGTCGAAGATCTGAATGGAAACCCAATGGGAACTTCGAATGTTGCTTCGTTGACGATTCCAACCGGTTTTACGCCGCACACCGTAATTGTAGACGATATAAATGACTTTCAGCCCCAGAGTGAATTGATGGCCACATCACCCTATTCGTTATACCTTTCGTGGGATGACAATAATCTGTATGTAGGGTTGTATTCTCTCGATTTAAACAGCGGAGGAGATTTATTTGTCAATATTGACATTGATCAGGCTGCCGGAAGCGGCGCAGGAACCGGTTCCTGGGGCCGTGTTGATTTTACCGGTAATCACCTGCCTGAATACCAGGTCGCCATCGAGGGAGGCGGAGTTTCGATGCAATTCAATAACTGGGATGGCGCTTCCTGGAATTATCCCGGATCTGGTGCCATCGGGAATAGTTACGAAGGCTGGGCATCAAATGGTTTAACCACCCTGAGCATCCCCTGGTCAGAAATGGGTGATCCCAATACCATTGCTTTGTCGGTGCATGTTACAGAAGAAGATTCTGAAGTTGTAACTGCAGCTTTCCCGGTTAATAACCCAACCGGATTTCACCCTGTTCTGAACAGTTTCTATGCACTTTTTACACCCTACGTTCCCGGCGATATGCCATTGTCGGGTTTTGCACCGAATACGGCTTTCGTTGTTCCCAACACTGCTGCTCATATCGATTCATATCTGCCTGTTGATATAAATCCGGAAATTGAGTTGAACAATTCTCAATCCTTTTATGTATTTGCCTCCGATGACGAAAATGATCCGGTTGTTTACCAATGGATACGCGATGGAATTCTTGTTGGTAATTCGGATTCGTACCTGTATGAAAGTGATGGTAATGATATTGGAAATCATCTTTTGCAGGCGATTGTAAGCGATGAGGTTCCCGGAAATGATCCCGATACGGTAAGTTGGGAGATCGAAGTAGTTCCCGGAGGTTTTATAGTTGATCTGAATATTTTTCTGGAAGGTCCTTATAATGGTGTTGACATGGAAACCGGTTTGAATGCTTCAGGGCACATACCTTTATTCCAACCCTATAACACAGCACCCTGGAATTATGATGGAACGGAGCAGGTTCTCTCCATTCCAGGAATTGATGTGGTGGATTGGGTATTGATTGAAGCCCGGGATGCCGCTATCCCTGAAGAAGCTACCGGGAGTTCAGTGGTAGGCCGGCAGGCGGCTTTCCTGATGAAAAACGGTTCGGTTCGGTCGTTTCAGGGTAATTCTCAGCTTGCATTTGGTACATCACTTAATGAAGGGTTGTTTATCGTAGTTTATCACCGCGATCACCTGCCGGTGATGTCCTCGGTTCCTTTAACAGAGACCAGTGGGGTGTTTTCCTATGATTTTTCAACTGCCGAATCGCAGGTTTATGGCGGGGCTGACGGATTCAAAGAGCTTTCGCCCGGAGTTTGGGGAATGGTAGGTGGTGATGCCAATGCCGACGGATATATCAATGCGTCTGACTATGCCTCGCATTGGTCACCGGAAGCTGGTCTTTCAGGATATAAGTCATCAGATTTCAGCCTCGATTCCGAAGTGGATAATAAGGATAAAAATAACATTTGGTTGCCCAATTCCGGAGCCGGATCACAGGTTCCTGAAAGTGTCAGTAAATATTCATCACAAGTTCCCAAATAAGTCTGTATGAAAACAATTACCCTGCTTTTCTCTTTCATGATTGCCGCATCCTTATATGCGCAAACCGATGAAATTTCGGTTGACAGGATCGAACCCCCGTTTTGGTGGACAGGCATGACAAATTCTTCGCTTCAGCTTTTAATTTATGGAAATGATATCGGTTCTGCCGTTCCTGAAATTTCTTACCCGGGTGTGAAAGTTGTTTCGGTTACCCCGGCTGAAAATCCCAATTTCCTCTTTATTGATCTTGAATTGGGCAAAAATGTTTCATCCGGTATTTTTGCGATTGATTTTAAGAAAGGCGG
>JAGQVF010000098.1:23150-27270 GCA_020438135.1 Bacteroidales bacterium
TTGATGCCCGACAGGTTTGCCAATGGAGATCCTTCAAATGATAGCCATTCAGGTATGCTTGAAAAGGCCAATCGTGCCAATCTGAACGGTCGTCATGGGGGGGATATTAAAGGGATTTCAAATCACCTGAATTATATCAGCGATCTCGGATTTACAACTTTGTGGATAAATCCACTGGTCGAAAACAACAATCCTGAGTATTCGTATCACGGTTATGCCATTACCGACTTTTATAAAATTGATCCCCGGTACGGAACCAATGAGGATTATGTAAACCTCGTTTCTCAGGCCCATAATAAAAATCTGAAGGTAGTCATGGATATGGTTTTTAATCATTGCAGTATTTATCATTGGTTTATTGAGGATTTGCCTTTTGAGAACTGGATTCACCAGTTTGATGAATTCACCAGATCAAATTTCAGGGCTTCCACCATTGTTGATCCGCATGCTTCGGATGGTGATCGCGATAAGATGCTCACCGGATGGTTCGATCAGCATATGGCAGACCTTGACCAGAGGAATGGATTTCTTTCGGATTACCTGATTCAGAATACCATTTGGTGGATCGAATATGCCGGGATTGATGGAATTAGGGTAGATACACAACCTTATTCCTACAAAGAATTTATTTCGGATTGGGCAAAGGCTGTTTTTGAGGAGTATCCCGATTTTTCGATTGTCGGAGAAGCGTGGTTGCAGGAAGAAGCCTTTACTGCTTATTTTCAGGCCGATGCTGATAATCCGGATGGGTATAATTCCCATATCCCTTCAGTTACTGATTTTCCAATGAGAAATGTTTTGAATGAAGCTTTTAACGAATCGAACTCATGGACCGGTGGGTTGGCTAAAATCTATTATGTTCTGGCACAGGACAATATTTATCCCGATGCCGGAAACAACCTGATATTTCTTGATAATCATGATTTGGACAGGTATTACACTTCCGTAAAGCTCGATTTCCGGAAATGGAAAATGGGTGTTGGTGCTTTGTTGACTTTGCGGGGAATTCCTTCTGTTTATTATGGAACGGAGTTGTTAATGACAGGCAAAGAGCATGATGGCCACGGGCATATCAGAATGGATTTTCCCGGAGGTTGGGTGTCCGATACCCGGAATGCCTTTGAAAAAGCAGGACGAACAGAAGCAGAGCAAAAAGCTTATACCTATATGAAAAAACTGCTCAATTGGAGGAAAACCAATGAAGCGGTCATAAAAGGTACTACAAAACAATTTGTTCCTGATGGAGATACATACGTTTATTTCCGGTGTTATCCTGGTAAAAACGTAATGGTTGCTATGAATAACAATGAAAATGAAATGAAAGCGTTACAAACGGAACGGTTTGCAGAGTGCCTGGAAGGTTACACCTGGGCTGAAAATGTAATTACAGGTGAAAAAGTACATTATCTCGATGCAATTACTGTTGCACCCAAGTCAATTTTAATTCTGGAACTTAAAAAGTAAAAGTATGAAACAAGCGGTTATTTTATTTTTGGTTGGATGGTTTGTATGTGTGAGTGCAACTCAGGGGCAAACCGCAACGGGTAAATCAGAGCCTGTCAGAAATATAATTTTGATGATTGGAGATGGGATGGGAGTTGCCCAGGTATGTGCAGCAATCACTGTTAATCATGGACAGTTAAACATGGCTGAATTTCCGGTAACGGGATTTTCGAAAACATCTTCGGCAACAGATTATATTACTGATTCAGGGGCTGGTGCTACGGCCATCGCCATTGGAGAAAAAACCTACAATCATGCCATTGGAATGGATGCCGACACAATGGCCAAACCAACCATCCTCGAAATCGCATCACATCATGGTAAATCTACGGGCCTGGTGGTTACCAGTCAGGTAACGCATGCAACCCCGGCTGCTTTTGTGGCACATCAGCCTGACAGATATATGTATGAACAAATTGCATCAGATTTTCTCAATAGTGATATCGATCTGTTTATCGGCGGAGGACTTGATCATTTTACCAAAAGAGAAGATAACAATGATCTGACTGCTTTCCTGGCTTCCGATGGTTACCAGTTGGTTTATAAAATGAAAGATCTTGAAAAGATTAAATCAGGCAAAGTAGCAGGATTGTTATATGACGACAAACCTCCGCGATATTCCAAAGGTCGTAAAGATATGCTCCCTGAAGCCACAAAAAAAGCTATCGAAATTCTAAGTCAGAACAAATCAGGATTTTTCCTTCTCGTTGAAGGATCCCAAATCGACTGGGCCTGCCATAAAAACAACGATAAATACATGATAGAAGAAACATTCGATTTTGATGAAGCGGTGAAGATTGCCAGGCAATTCGCAGAAAAGGACGGACACACGCTGGTTATTGTTACTGCTGACCATGAAACGGGTGGACTTACGTTACCCGAAGGTGATTTAAAATCGGGTGATGTGAAAGCAAAGTTCTCCTCATTATCCCATACGGGGATTATGGTGCCGGTTTTTGCATTTGGGCCTGGATCATCACAATTTACAGGTGTTTATGAAAATACCGAATTGTTTTTCAAGATGATGAAGGCTTTTGGATTTCCATTGGAACAATAAGCCCTTTCTCAAAAAGTGAACCAGTCTTGGCAAAGCTTTTCCAAATTGGGAAAATGACGATTTGATAAAAATTCTGGTTATTAAAATTCGTACTTTATTTTTTATTTTGCTGCAATTAGTTTAACCTGCTGATTAAGTGTTGTTTGTGATGAGAATAGTTTGCCCCACTTGTCACTTAACTTAGTTCCTGTATCGTTTTAACTGAGTTGGCAATAAAGTTGTAAAGTAATATCCGGATCAAGGTTTTTATTAATGCTGGAACTAAACCGGAAATATTTAAGAGCAAATCGTTTTACAGAAAAAGACAAGAGGTTTTCTGAAAAGCGATGGCCTGTTTTTGTTCTCCCGGAATTAAATCAAGGTTTATACAAAGAACAGGTTATTGGAACAGGTTTTCTATTTGTAACATCAATCCTTCTGTTTGTTATACTGCTTCTATTTCAAACCCCTGTTTCAGGTCAACACTGGGACCGACATTATGATAAAGCGATAACACAAAATTGGTGGGTAAATTTCAGTGCAGGTGCCACGTCCTATTATGGTGATTTAAGCGTGCATGACGACATGTTTTTTGGTAAACTGAATCATGAATCAGGACCGGCTTATAGTTTGATGATCGGGAAAGAAATGGGCCGATTTGTAAGCTTTGCCGGTCAGATCATTTCCGGGAATATGGTATGCAGAAAAGAAAATACCAGTATTTCAACAAATATTTTTGAATATAACCTTCAAGCCAGGGTAAATTTTATTGAGCTTGCCTCTATTCAAAGGGTTTATCGCAGGCTGGGCCTGGTTGGTTTTGCTGGTGTCGGTAATTTTATGTTTGATACAGAAATGAAGGAATATACCGATATGATTGAAACTATTTCAACACATAAATCCCGTGTCCCTGAGTTTATTTACTTTTTCGGAGGAGCGCTGTCATTTGATATTTCCAGGCGATTTACGGTTTCTTCTGAATTGTCAATCAGGCAATGTCAAAATGATAAATTAGATATTATCCTGAAAAACGGCGACTATGATTACTATTCTTATTTAAATATAGGCATCACATACCGTATTCATAACATTTCCAAAAAATCGAATAAGCCGGGTGAAAAACTGGTAGGTTGGGGTCGTTCAAAACCCATATACCGGCCTCATGTCGATTATAACTAAGCGTGCTTAATACCTTGAGTGGATAGCTACTCTGTTTCCTTCTGAATCTTCAAAAACACACATGTAACCGATATCTTCGTTGATCAGTGTTTTGGGCACGAGTATTTTGCCTCCTGCATTTTCAATCGCTTCGATATCTTTATCAAGCTCACCTGTGGGAGTAGTAAAGTATAACAGAGAGCCCTCATGAGATGGTTTATAAAAATCGGGATGATAAACCAGGGAACCTGCAGAACCTACTGCATTTTCGCCAGAAGGAAACCAAGCCATATCAAGGTGTCCCATTTTATTTCTTGCTAACTTAATTACAAAAACATTTTCATAGAACCTGATGGCCCGCTCCATGTCCGTTACGGGTATCTCAAACCATCCTACCGGATTTACATAACTTTTCATTTCTCA
>JAGQVF010000098.1:27347-71812 GCA_020438135.1 Bacteroidales bacterium
ATTCGTGTACATACTCTGTCAAGCTTATTTTGTCTACATTTGAAATGTAATTAAGAAATATGCGCAATATTAGCTTTTTAACTTTCTTGTTTTTTGTCTCTTTTATTACACAAGGACAACCTGTATTACCTGAAAATGGAATTGCTTTCGACGATAGTCAGGTGAACAGGGTGGATATACTAATCCATCCGGATACCCTCGATTGGATTTACAATAACGTAGAAAGCAATATTGAGTGGCATGCAACTTTTATTTATTCATATAGTGGTATGAAAGATACCATTGATGAAGTGGGTTTCCGGTTGAGGGGAAATACTTCGAGAGGTGCTGCAAAAAAATCGTTTAAGGTATCATTTAACACTTTTCACCCCGGGAGGAAGTGGGAAGGACTTGAAAAAATGAACCTGAATGGTGAGCATAACGATCCTTCCATTTCGCGTTCGAAGATATGCTGGGATTTATTGCATGATTTCGGCATTCCTGCACCCCGTTCAAACCATGTTGAACTTTACATCAACGGTAATTATTATGGTTTGTATCTCAATGTTGAGCATATTGACGAAGAATTTGTTGAATCCCGCTTTGGTAATAAAGATGGAAATTTGTTTAAGTGTCTCTATCCTGCCGATCTCGATTATCTCGGTTCCAATCCAGATGCTTACAAATATGTGACCTCCTGGGGAAGCCAACCCTATGATCTTAAAACCAATACAGCAGTAGATGACTATAGCGACCTGGCAACCTTTATAGATAAACTGAACAACAGTGATGATGAAGACTTTTTATGTGCCCTGGATACCCTGTTCAATATTTATGATTATCTGAAAATAATGGCTGTCGATATATTTATCGGAAACTGGGACGGATACATTTATAATCAGAATAATTTTTATCTCTATCATAACAGCGCCAATGATTTGTTTGAATACATTCCGTATGATCTTGACAACACCCTTGGAATCGACTGGATCGACAGGGACTGGGCACACAGGGATATTTACGACTGGGCCCAGCACGGAAACAATGTGCGACCCCTCTATTCGAGAATGATAGATAACGAACAACTGCGCGAACAGTTTTCCCATTACTTGAACACGCTTTTGCAGGAATATGTAAATCCTGATTCCTGGTTTGACTACCTCGATGATTTGAAAACAAAAATCCAGGGATATGTGCCGGATGATCCCTATTATCCTCTTGATTATGGATTCACTTATTCCGATTTTTTAAATTCTTTTGAAGACTCTTATGGCGGACATGTTGATTACGGTATCAAACCCTATGCTGTTGAAAGGCGCACTGCTGCTTTGGATCAACTGGAAATAAACAACATAACACCCGTGATCAAATACATGAATTGGGAACTGGATTCAAATGACCTGTGGGCAGGTATATTTGTGGAGGATGAAAATGTGCCATCTGAAGTATCTTTATTCTATACTTTTAACAACGGTTCTCAATTGGAATTGTCGTTGTTGGATGATGGTTTGCACAACGATGGTGAAGCAAACGACGGATATTTTGCCAATACATTGCAGGATATTGAGAATAATACCGTAATCCGTTTTCAGTTTTATGCTGAGGATGTAAATGGGAATGAAAATCTGCTACCCTGCGACCCATTGGTTATTTCCATCATGCCTTCTGAAGATCCGGAGATTTATATCAATGAATTTATGGCCAGCAATACAACAACAATTACCGATGAATACGGTGAGTACGACGACTGGGTAGAACTTTACAATGCAGGTAGTAGTTCGGTATGGTTGGGTGATAAATATTTATCCGATAATTTTGATAATCCCTCAAAGTGGTTGATGCCGGACGACTGGATTCAGCCGGGAGCATTTTATCTTATATGGGCCGATGACGACCCTGACCAGGGGCCGAATCATACCAATTTTAAACTGGATGCAGATGGTGAAGAACTTGCCATTTTTGATTCCGAAGGAACAGGTTATTTTGTCATCGATTCAGTTTCGTTCGGAATTCAGCCGTCAGACTTATCATTCGGTCGTATGCCCGACGGAGGACCTGAATGGGTTTTCTTCAACGAGGCTACTCCAGGTTTAGGGAATACCACCGATATAAGAGAAACGAACTTTTTAGAAAGCGATATTAGCATGTACCCCAATCCTTGCACCGTTGATATATTGAATTTCAGTAGAAAATGTGATGTAAATATTTTTGACGTCACAGGAAAATCAATTTTAATCCAACAGAAGTCCAAATCAGTCGATATTTCTAAAATGCCAAAGGGGATGTATGTAGTTTGTATAGATAGAAAGATCAATAAAAAACTCTTTATTCAATAATTCCAAATTTCCATTCCTGCTTTTATTTGTTGTGGTTTAGATTCTGTTGCACATAAAATATCGGGCATTTGATACATCACGTGTTGAAAATGTTACTTACTTTTAAAGCCGAAACCAAAGATTCTACAAATGGCAGGAAATGTTTACGGACAGATTTTCAGATTGACAACTTTCGGAGAGTCTCATGGAAAAGCCATAGGAGGAGTGATCGATGGTTGTCCGGCGGGTTTAAAAATCGATTTCGATCAGTTGAGGTATGACATGGGCAGACGCAGACCCGGTCAATCCAGGCTCACTACTTCAAGAAATGAAAAAGATGAAGTTGAATTTCTTTCAGGAATTTTCGAAAACTCCACCACCGGAGCACCGGTAGCCTTTATCATTCATAATAAAGATAAAAAAAGCAGCGATTACGATCATTTGAAAAACACCTACCGGCCCGGTCATGCTGATTTTACCTGGGAAAAAAAGTATGGTATTCGCGATCATCGGGGAGGCGGCAGGTCATCGGCACGCGAAACAGCCTGTCGCGTGGTTGCCGGTTCATTTGCCAAAATGTTGCTTAAAGAGGCTGGAATTGATTGCAGGGCTTATGTTTCTCAAATTGGTGAAGTGGAGGCCAACCCCGATTACAGTAAACTCGATTTGGATTCGATCGAAGAAAGTCCGGTCAGGTGTCCGGACAAAGATACCAGCGATGTAATGGTTTATATGCTCGATCAGATCAAAAATAATGGCGATACGGTGGGTGGAATAGTAACCTGTGTGATCAGGAATGTTCCTGTAGGATTGGGGGAACCTGTTTTTGATAAACTGGATGCCGAACTGGCCAAGGCTATGCTAAGTATCAATGCAGTTAAGGGTTTCGATATTGGTTCAGGTTTTAAGGCAGCGCAGTTAAAAGGCTCGGAGAACAACGATATCTTCACCCGCAGGAACGGCCGGATCATTACCAAAACAAATTTTTCAGGTGGAGTACAGGGAGGAATATCAAACGGTCAGGATATTTATTTCCGGGTTGCATTCAAACCTGTTTCGACCCTTATGTCGGATCAGCAAAGCGTGGATAGCAGTGGAAATCCTGTTGTAATAAAAGGCAAGGGGCGACATGATGTATGTGTTGTCCCAAGGGCTGTTCCCATTGTTGAAGCCATGGCGGCACTGGTTCTGGCTGACCTGTTTTTGCGAAATCAACCGGCCCGGTTGTGAATTCTCAGCCAATCTCAAGATCATCACACTAAAATTTAATTTTTGAGGAATGCGCCCTGTTCCCTTGCAATGATTATCTTTATGTCGAATTCAGTTCAAAGTTTTATGATATGAAAACATTATTTAAAATATTGGGAATCATTATCGTTATCCTGATCGTAGCCATCCTGTTGCTTCCTGTGTTGTTCAAGGGAAAAATCACAGAACTGGTTAAAACAGAGATCAATAACAACATCAATGCAAAAGTTGATTTTACCGGGATTAACTTATCACTCATCAAAAGTTTCCCGAATTTCAACCTGGGGATCGAAAACCTGAGCATCGTCGGTAAGGATTCTTTTGAGGGCGACACCCTCAGCAGCATTCAAAACATCGACATTACACTTGACCTGATGAGTGTAATAAATGGTAGTAGCTACGAGGTGAAGCGAATAACGATAAATCAACCCAGAATTTTTGTCAGGGTGAAAGAGGATGGAAGTGCCAATTATGATATTGCACTTCCTTCGGAAGAAGAAACAGTGGATGAAACCACAACTGAAGAAAACGGCGATTCGTATGTGTTGTCATTAAAGCACCTTGAAATCAACAATGGGTTGATCGTGTATGATGATAAAGAGCTTGGGTTTTTACTCGAAATGGCTGGATTTGACCACACCCTTTCAGGTGACTTAAGTGAAGATAAAACCGTTTTAAAAACCAACACTTCGGTACATAAATTTACGGTAGGTTATGAAGGTATCAACTATCTTTCGAATACAAACCTTGTTTACAAAGCAGATATTGATGCAGATCTGAAAAATGAAATTTACACACTAAGTAAAAATAACCTGAAGCTAAATGAGCTGGAAATAGCATTCGATGGATCGGTAAGCATGGTTGGCGAAGACATCAACCTGGTGCTCACTTTCGAAGCCCCAAAAACTGAGTTCAAGCATATACTGTCGCTCGTTCCTGTAATTTATGCCAAAGATTTCGAAAGCATTCAAACTTCTGGTAAACTGGCTCTTGATGGAAACGTGAAAGGGCTTTATAACGAAGAAAACCTTCCTTCATTTAATGTTAATCTTGCAGTGAGTGATGCCATGTTTAAATATCCTGACCTGCCTGCTGCCGTTACCGATGTTAACATTCAAACTTCAGTGACCAATCCCGGTGGTGATGCGGATAATACAGTAGTGAATATTTCCAAATTCCACATGGAGATGGGAAAGAATCCGATTGATATGCATATGGTTCTTAAAACTCCCGTTTCTGATCCTGATATCGATGGAAATATTAAAGGAAAACTTGATCTGGCAACGGTTAAGGATTTCTATCCGCTTGAAGAAGGAGAGGAGCTAACCGGTAATTTTATTGCCGATATCACCCTACAGGGAAAATTGTCGGCCATCGAAACTGAAAACTATCAGGACTTTACCGCAATCGGCTCCATGCTGGTTAAAAACTTTGAGTATAAGTCTGCCTACGTTGATCAATTGATCGCTATTAGTAATGCGCAGCTAAACTTTTCACCGCAATATCTTGACCTGGTTGATTTCAAATCTAACATAGGGCGTAACGACTTCAGTGCAAACGGGAAAATTGAAAACTACCTCGGATATGCCATGAGCGACGGAACCTTAAAAGGTAATCTAACTACTTATTCCGATTATTTTAACGTATCGGACATAATGCCTGCTGACGATGGCTCAGCGGATCCGGAAACTGACGCAGAACCTGCAGATACTTCAGCCATGTCGGTGGTTGAAGTACCCGGAAATATCGATTTTGAAATGAAAACTACCTTCAAATCACTGATCTATGATAACATTGAAATGAGCAATGTTGGCGGTCGCCTGGTGATCCGTGACAAACAGATCGTGCTGGACAGGCTTGCCATGAATGTTCTTGATGGAGAGATGGAGGTAAGCGGAAAATATGCTACCCCTGATCCCACGCAACCTGAAATCGATTTTCACCTTAATATTTCAGATATTGATATTCAGCAAGCATATAACACATTTGCCATAATTTCAGAATATGCTCCCATTGCGGAAAAAACATCGGGAAAATTCAATACTGAAATGGATCTTACATCCAAACTCGATACTGAAATGAACCCGGTTTATGAAACCATGAATGGGGGAGGGGAAATTCGAACCTCACCCATTGTTATAAAAGATGTGAATACACTTAATAAAATTGCTGATGCCCTGAAATACGACAAGATCAGGCAAATGACCATTGATAAAATCCAGTTTGAATTCAGGTTTGAGGAAGGAAAAGTAATTGTTGAACCGTTCGATATGAAGGTGAATGATTTAAATGCAAACCTGGGTGGATATACAGCCCTCGATCAAAGCATCGATTATACACTTGCCCTCGAATTACCGCGGAATGACATTGGTCAGGCTGCCAATAATGTTCTGAGCAATCTTGTTGATCAGGCCAATGCCAAAGGGGCAAATTTCAGCCTCGGTGAAACCATCGATCTCAATCTTCTGATCGGTGGAACCCTTACCGATCCTACCGTTTCAACTGATTTGAAAGATACGGGTAAAAACCTTGTGAAAGATGTAAAGGACAAGGTTAAAGAGGAGATTGAAAACAAAAAGGAAGAAATTTCGAAGGAGGTTCGCGACAAAGCACAGAAAATTTTAGACGATGCCGATGAGCAGGCAAAAAAAATCGTAAGTGAAGCTGAACGACAGGCTGAAAATATCAGGCAGGGTGCGGCAAAAGCTGCTGCGGATATCAGGAGCGAAGCCGACAAGCAAGCTGGTAAAATTGAATCGGAGGGAAAGAAAAAAGGATTTTTAGCTGAAGCTGCAGCTAAGGAATCGGCCAAAAAAATCAGGAAAGAAGCTGATGATAAGGCCAATAAACTTGTGAAAGAAGCTGATGATCAGGCAAAGGATGTTGTGAGAAAAGCCAATGATGAAGCCAACAGGATCAGAGCAAAAGCACAGGATGAAGCTGATAAATTGTTGCAAAGAAATTAATAACAGAAAATGTTACAGGGATCCGGCGATCGTTTCCGGATCCGTTTTTTTCCAATAAAATATTTTCCCCTCAGGTAAACGTTTCCAATGCGGATGTTGTCAAAAATAGCGATGAAAAAGAGTGGGACGCTAATTCTGAATAAGACTTTTATTATCCGCGTGGTACTGGTTTTAACAATTTTGATTTTTTGGCTGAAACCGGTTAATGCGCAGGATTCGACGGATGAGTGCAACCACGTCAGGAGCAAAAAAACCGATAAACTCTACGACAAGGCAATCCGTTCTTATCGCAGCAACGATTTCTCGGAAGGGATCCGCTTACTGAACGAGATTACAGAAACCGAACCTGAATACATTGATGCCTGGTATGTTCTGGGTTTGATTTACATCGATGAAAACAGGATGAACCTGGATGTTGCCAGGCAGTGTTTTGAAAATGTGGTACGGATTTGTCCGCAGTACGATCCCTATACTTACTATCACCTTGCCCGGATTCATTATACTCAGGAAAATTATAAACAAGCTGCAGAAAACATCAACATCTTTCTGGCTGATGTTGATCAGATACGATCTGATGAAGATTACAATGAAGCTATTGCAATCCTCGATTATTCATTGTTTTACGACGATTTGCTTGCCCACCCGGTGCCATTTAATCCCAAGCCTGTTTCAGGAATTTCTACTGAACTTGACGAATATCTTCCGATTATTTCTCCTGATAATGAAATGGCACTTTTTACCCGACGAATCAAAATCCCTCCCCGCAGAGACGATATCACTCCCCAGGTCCGGTACAAGGAAAAGTTTATGTTTAGCCTGCGCGAAAACGGAAACTTTGGCGAAGGTGAACCGATGCCCCATCCCTTTAATTTAAATGACAATGAGGGTGGAGCCACCTTGTCGATCGATAATAAAACATTGTTCTATACGCTTTGTAAATATGGAAATAACAGCCGATATTATAACTGCGATATTTGTTATTCTGAAAAAGTCAACGGAAACTGGACCCCGATACAGTCTATCGGTGATCAGGTAAATTTACCGGATAAATGGGAATCGCAACCTACCGTTACGTCAGATGGTTCCATTCTCTATTTTGTAAGTGACCGCAATGGGGGGTTCGGAGGATATGATTTATACAAAACCCGCAAAGAAGCTGATGGATCATGGAGTTCCCCGGTAAACCTGGGTTCTGAAATTAACACTCCGGGCAATGAAAAATCACCCTTTATTCATACGGATAGCCAAACTCTCTATTTTTCTTCCGATGGTCATATGGGACTGGGTGGTTATGATATTTTTTATACAAGATTAGATAGTGTAAACGAATGGAGTAAACCCGAAAATATTGGGTTTCCGATCAATTCTAAGGATGATGATGTAGGTTTTTTCGTAAGCACCGATGGCCATTATGGATATTTCGCAAGCAATAAATTTGATGGTCTGGGTGGTTGGGATTTGTATTCGTTTGAATTATATGAAGAGGCCAGGCCTGAAAAAGTGCTTTTTATACGTGGTAAGTTGATCGACATTCCTGAAAACGAACTTTCAAGTACACGAATCGAACTTAAAAATGTGGAGACCCGGAAAGTTACAAGTGTTCCTGTTGATACGGCTACGGGCGAATATGTAGCGGCCGTTTTGTTCAGAAATGATTACCTCATGACGGTGAAAAAGAAAGGGTACGTGCAGGAAGCTAAATATATTTCGCGGATCGACCCTCGGTATACCAGTCCGTTTAAGGTGATGGTAAACATGCGACCCATCGAAGTAGGCATGTCTTATCGATTGAATGATATCTATTTTGAGTCGAATAGTTATGAACTGCCTGCTGAATCAAAAGTAGTGATCGAAGAATTCTACGAATTTTTACTCGAAAACGAAGATCTTAAGATAAGTATCGAAGGACACACAGATAACATTGGTAACGATCAGGATAACCTGATTTTATCCCAAAAACGAGCCGAATCCGTTTACAGAGAGCTGATTGCAAAAGGTATTCCGTCAACTCGTTTGCAATTTAAGGGTTTTGGAGAATCGAAACCGGTTGCTCAGAATAACACCGAAGCAGGCAGATCGAGAAACCGGCGTACGGAATTTGTTGTGATCGAAAAGTAAAACCGGACCACAATATGCCAACTTAATGGCTGCTTAATCCAATGTTAAAAAATTCTGTATTGGCTTAAATTATTAGGTATTTTCGCATTGTTTTCTACTTTTGTGAATTGATTAACAAAAGATTTGTATACATTATATATAGTATGAGTTATGCCCATAAAAAAACTCGATAAAATATTCAGACCCAAAAGAATAGCCCTGATAGGTGTTTCAAATGACACCAGTAGCGTAGGAGGGATCACCTTGCGAAATCTTGTAAGTGGAGGTTACAATGGCGTGGTTTATCCTGTAAACCCAAAACGTGAAGCAGTTTTTGGGATTCCGTGTTACCCCGATGTGAAAAGCCTGCCGAAAACTCCCGATCTTGCGGTGATCATGACTGCAGCACAGTTTGTCCCTCAAATTATAGCTGAATGTGGAGAAGCCGGTATAAATGGAATTGTGATTATGTCGGCCGGTTTTAAGGAGGTAGGTCCTGATGGTGCGAAATTGGAGCAACAGGTTAAAGCAGAGGTAAAAAAATATCCGGATATGCGTGTAATCGGTCCCAATTGCCTGGGTGTGCTGGTGCCGGGTTCAAGTATGAATGTCAGTTTCTCAGGGATCATGCCCAAAAAAGGGCACGTAGCATTTATCAGTCAATCGGGTGCGTTATGTACATCTGTGCTTGATTGGGCCCAGGAAGCCAATATCGGTTTTTCGTATTTTGTTTCGATCGGGAATTCAATGGATGTAAATTTCGGGGATTTGATTGATTATTTCGGGCAGGATCCTAATACGCGCTCTATTGTTTTATATGTGGAATCGATCGCCAATGCGAGGGCATTTATGTCGGCTGCACGTGCATTTGCCCGTAAGAAGCCGATCATCGTATATAAATCCGGAAGATATCCTGAGTCGGCGCAGGCAGCGGCTTCACACACCGGTGCCCTGGCTTCGGAAGACTCAATTTATGATGCAGTGTTCAGGAGAGCAGGCCTTGCGAGGGTTTATGATATCGGAAATATTTTTGATTTTACCGATTTGATCGGAAGAAAAAGAGCCCCTAAAGGCACTGGACTTGCCATTGTGACCAATGCAGGTGGCCCTGGCGTTATGGCAACTGATACATTGATATCAATGGGTGGAAAACTGGTTAAGCTGAGCGATGATACCATCCGTAGTTTAAATGATTTTTTACCTCCTTTCTGGTCGCATGGCAATCCGGTCGACGTTCTTGGTGATGCCACTCCCGATCGTATAGCGGGAGCAACAGAGATTGTTTTGAAGGATGAAAATGTGGATGCCATTCTTGTGATACTCACCCCGCAGGCAATGACTGAGCCTACAAAATCGGCCATTGCCATTTCTAAACTTGCTGATACAAGCACCAAACCGATCATGGCCGCCTGGCTTGGAGGGGCCAGCATGCGTGATGGTATGCAGGAATTTAACAAACATGGTATTGCAGCTTACGAAACTCCCGAACAGGCAATACGGGCCTTTATGACTCTATCCTATTATAGTAAAAACCTGGAGCTTTTATTTGAAACCCCAAAGGAAATACCTGTTGAATTCAGCTACGACCGCGATGAACTCAGGAATAAATACATATCAAATGTCTTTGACAAACAACGGATTCTCACAGAAGATGATTCCAAGATGTTGATCAATGACTATGGGATACAAACCACACATCCTGAAATTGCACAATCGGAAGAAGAAGCTGTAGCCATTGCTCAAAAGAAAGGTTTTCCGGTAGTTTTGAAAATATTTTCACCCGACCTCACGCACAAATCGGAAGTGGGGGGGGTAGCCCTGAATATCGAGAATGAAGAGATGGTAAGAATTACATTCAGGAATATGCGTGAATCTGTTGCTAAAAAAGCGCCGAAAGCTGACATTCAGGGAATCACTGTACAGAAGATGATCCGATCGGTTGATGCAGTTGAATTGATTTTAGGTATTAAGAAGGATCCTATATTTGGTACGATCATGCTTGTTGGAATGGGAGGTATTACTGCCGAATTGATCAACGACAAACGTCTTGAATTCCCACCATTAAACGAAAGACTTGCATTGCAGATGCTTAAATCGTTACAGATTTACCCGCTATTGACTGGTTATCGGGGCAGTAAACCTTTGAACCTCGAAAAATTGATAGAGGTATTGATACGTCTCTCCTATCTTGCAGCCGATTATCCTGAGATCCTTGAGCTGGATATCAATCCACTGATCGTTACGCCCACAGATGTTATTGCACTTGATGCCCGTATTGTGGTGGATGAAACCGTTTTAGGAAAAGAAACAAAAGATTATTCGCACCTTATCCTTCGTCCGTATCCTGAACGGTTAATTCGATCGGCAACGCTAAGTGATGGAACGGAGGTGATATTGAGGCCGATTAAACCTGAAGATGAGCCCTTATGGCTTGAATTGCTGGGAAGTTGTTCGAAAGAATCAATTTACTCGCGATTCCGCTACGATTTTTATTATGATTCGCATGAGGTTGCCACGCAGTTTTGTTTTATTGATTACGATCGCGAAATAGCTATCGTTGCCGAGGTTGAGCAGGGTGACAGGAAAAGACTGATTGGTGTAGGCCGTCTGATTGCAGACCCCGATGTGGAAAATGCCGAATATGCCGTTCTGATCACCGACGATTGGCAACACCGCGACCTGGGACAAATCCTGACCAGTTATTGTTTAAAAATTGCCGATCAAACCGGTTTGAAGCGGGTTAGTGCTGAAACCACCAAGGAGAATAAACCCATGATCGCAGTTTTTAGAAAGCTCGGATTTAATGTTGTATTTAATGATGATACAACTGTAACGGTTTACAAGGACTTAAAATAGCCGAAATTAAATTTCCCGGTCTATTTTATTGCAAATGCTGTTGAAAATCTCATCGATACTTCCGATACCGTTTACCGCAGTAAATTTGCCTTCCTTTTTATAAAAATCGATCAATGGCTGTGTTTGATCATTGTATATCTTGATGCGGTTTTCAATCACATCTTTGGTATCATCTTTCCGTCCTTCGGTTTGGGCTCGTTTCAGTAATCTCTGAATGATCTCATTGTCATTTACCTCGAGTGCCAGCACAAGCGATACTTCTTCATTTCTTTCATCCAAAAGCCGGTTAAGGTCTTTGGCCTGTTGAATGGTTCGTGGGAACCCGTCGAAAACAAAACCATCCACATCCCTGAAACCGTCCATTGCATCGGCCAGGATTTCTACTAATAATTCATCCGGCACCAATTCTCCTTTTTCAATTATACCCTGAACCTTCATACCCAGAGGTGTTTTTTCACGGATGTTTTTTCTGAAAATATCTCCTGTCGAGATATGTGCTAAATTGTATTTCCCGGCGATTTTTACCGATTGGGTTCCTTTACCCGAACCCGGAGGACCAAAAAGAATAAAATTGAACATATTGCTTGTTTTTAGGTGAGTTGAAATTCTATCCGAAGCAAATATAAAACATATGCACAAATTTTATAGCTAATTTTGCTGCAATAATTTCCAAATTGCAGTTTGTTTGAATACCCCGCAAAATATAACTGATTCCCTTGTCCTTGTATCTTCCATCGGAGATAGCACAAAATCCTTTAAGGATAGTACCTGCACCGGAACGAACGACAGTATCCAAATCCATACAAAAGCAATCGAATCCATATTTTCAGAAAGTACTTTTATTAACAGGCAAATTGAGCCCCGGTTCCGAAAACAGGTAAATAACGATTGGGTCGCCATTCATCTGATTGTTGTATTTGCAATGCTTGCCTGGGTGAGGGTATTTTACAGGAAGCGGTTTCGGCAAATGTTTAATGCTTTTTTCGGACAATATTACCAGGGCATTCTTGTACGGGAAGGTAATATTTTCAGGGAACGTTTATCCATTCCCTTATTGTTAAACTACCTGGTTACATTTTCTATTTTTATTTATCTTTTTCTCGGGCAATATGTGCAATTTTCGATAAATGATCTGTATGGTTTTAAACTTTATTCGCTTATTATTCTTGTAATCCTTGTTTTATGGATCATCAAAAATGCCACATTACTTTTTATCGGCTACTTATTTAAAAATCCGGTCATACTTACAGAATATATTGTTACCAATTTTATTTTTAATATAAATTTCGGATTGTTTTTGCTTCCTGTCGTTATTTTTGCAACCTATTTAACCCCTGTATGGTCGTTGGAGTCGGGGATTTTGCTTTACCTTATTGTATTCGTTTACAGGGTTTTCAGGCAATTTTTTACCGGTTTGAGTTACACAAAGTTTTCATTATTCAACAGATTATTATATCTTTGCACCTTCGAAATAATTCCGAATTTAGTTCTTATTAAATTGATATTGAGTAATTTAAAATAAAATTTGACAAGTATTTTTATCCATAACAGATAAATTTTTAAAAGGGGGACAGACGTTGAAAGTCAAAAATATTTTAGTTTCGCAGCCACAACCGGCCGATTTGGAAAAATCTCCATACAATGACCTTATCAGTAAGTATAAGGTTAATGTTGATTTTCAGAAATTCATTAAAATTGAAGGAGTTACAGCCAGTGATTTCCGGAAAGACAAAGTGTATATCCAGGATCACACAGCCATTATTTTCACCAGCAGAAATGCGGTTGATCATTTCTTCAGAATTGCCAAAGAGATGCGGGTGGAGATTCCGGATACCATGAAATATTTTTGCATTTCTGAAGCTACTGCCTTTTATCTCCAGAAATATGTCCAATTCAGAAAAAGGAAAATTTTTCATGGTCAACAGGACTTTAACGATCTTGTGGAGATCATCAAAAAGCACAAAGATGAAAGATTTCTTTTACCCTGTTCGGATATTCATAAACTGAGCCTGGTGAAAAAACTTGATGGTAGTAAAGTGAAATACAGCAAGGCGGTGATCTATAAAACACTTGCCAGCGATCTGTCTGAAATGGATATCAATAAATACGACTTGCTGGTTATGTTCAGCCCTGCAGGAGTAAAATCGTTGATGATGAATTTTCCTGATATCAAAGAAAATAATAAACTGATCGGAGCATTCGGACCCAGTACTCAAAAAGCGCTCAAGGATGCCGGACTGAAAGTTGATATTGCTGCACCTACAAAAACAGCATTGTCGATGACAGTGGCTATCGAACAATACCTTGAGAAGCAAAATAAGAAAAAATAAAACCCGGTTCTGTTAACAGGATGATCCATCCGTAAATTCATGCAATCCTTCAATAAAGAAGAACGGTTACGCAGTAAAAAACTGATCGAAAAACTTTTCGCTGAGGGACAAAGCTTTAAAATATTTCCTTTTCGGGTAATTTGGCTGAATGCAGATACAGGAACCGGTGCGGCTGCCAGTTTACTGATTTCTGTTCCGGCAAAGAGAATCAGAAAAGCCGTACAGCGTAATCTCATCAGACGAAGAATCAGGGAAGCCTACAGGAAAAATAAACAGATATTTTATAGCACCCTTGCCGAACGGGGTAGAAAATGTGTTTTTGCTGTTATCTATCTTTCCGGTGAAACCATCGACTACAAAGAAACAGAGGGAAAAATAATATCCTTGTTAAACCGTTTAAAAATGGAATATGAAAACAT
The DNA here is from genome assembly GCA_020438135.1 of Bacteroidales bacterium. Taxonomy (GTDB): domain Bacteria; phylum Bacteroidota; class Bacteroidia; order Bacteroidales; family JAADJA01; genus JAADJA01. The sequence continues at coordinate 41,558 of JAGQVF010000098.1, forward strand.
TGATCGGTAAGTTTTTTATCTTACTAATCCGGTTTTATCAGGGTGCAATTTCACCCTATTTTTTGCCAACATGCCGGTATACGCCTACTTGTTCAACGTACGGAGTTGAGGCCATTAAAAAGCACGGGCCATTCAAAGGAGGTTGGTTAACGATCAAAAGATTTTCATCATGTCACCCATGGGGTGGTAGTGGTTATGATCCGGTACCCTGAATCCGGTTTTTCATTCAAACAATTAACGTTATGAAACATATGATCCTGCTTAAAAAGCTTAGTGTTTTAATGGTTGTTTTGGTTTTTGCTGCCAGCAGTGGTTTTTCGCAAAGCAATAACAATTTCGAAGTTTCTAAAAATCTTGACATCTATGCTACCCTGATCAAGGAACTGAACACCAATTATGTAGACGATATCAATGTTGGTGAACTAACAAAAACTGGTATCGATGCCATGTTGAAGTCCCTTGATCCTTACACGGTGTATATTTCTGAAGCTGAGGTTGAAGATTATAAATTTATAACTACAGGACAATATGGAGGTATCGGGGCACTGATTCAAAAGCAGGGAAAAAAAATGGTAATCGCCGAACCGTATGAAGGAAACCCTGCCCAAAGCTCAGGTTTGAAAGCAGGCGATGAAATTCTCGAAGTGGATGGCAAATCTGTTTCAGGAATGAATACCGATGATGTGAGTACACTCCTTAAGGGTCAGCCTGGTACCAGTGTTACAATTTTGATTAAGCGACCCGGTACTGACGAACCTATCAGCAAAGAGTTGGAAAGGAAAAATGTTAAGATCGATAATATTCCCTTTTATGGAATGGTTAGCGATCATGTGGGATATATCAAATTGTCGGGATTTACACAACATGCCGGCAAAGAGGTTAAAGATGCTTTTCTTGAACTCAGGGATAACAATGATCTTTCAGGTATAATTATAGATCTTCGGGGTAACGGTGGCGGTCTGTTGCAGGAGGCCGTCAGCATAACAAATATTTTTGTGCCAAAGGGGGAAGTTGTGGTAAGTACCAAGGGAAAACTATCCTCGAAGAATTATACCTATAAAACATCTGACCAGGCTGTTGATACCGACATCCCTTTGGCAATACTGGTTGATAATTCAAGTGCGTCAGCTTCCGAAATTGTTGCAGGTGCCATTCAGGATCATGACCGGGGGGTAATTGTAGGCCATCAGACATTTGGCAAAGGTTTGGTTCAAAATGTTATTCCTCTTACCTATAATTCACAGGCGAAGATCACGGTTGCAAAATATTATATCCCAAGCGGACGGTGCATTCAGGAGATCGATTATTCAAAAAAGGATGCCAACGGACATTCAATTAAAGCGCCGGATTCAATTGCTGATGCTTATAAAACCAAAAACGGAAGAGTGGTTTATGATCGCCATGGAATTGAGCCTGATATTGTAATGGATGGAGATACCCTGAGCAAAATCAGCTATACGCTGCTTATGAAACATCTGTTTTTTAACTTCGCAACGCAATTTGCCCTTGAAAACGAATCCATTCCTCCACCGGATCAATTTGAAGTAACGGATGATATTTACAGTGAATTTGTTGATTACATTACGGAAGAAGGTTATGAATATACCACCAAAAGTGAGGAAGCTCTTGAAATGTTGAAAAACTATGCCAAAGACGAGCATTATTTCGAAAATATCAGTGAAGATTTTGAGACTTTGGAAGCAAAGATTCAAAAGAATAAAAAGGATGATGTGAGTCAGCATAAGGATGAAATAAAAAAGATCTTAAAAATTGAGATCGTTTCGAGGTATTATTACCAAAAAGGTAAAATCATTGCTTCTTTGAATGAAGATCCGGTGATTGACCGCGCTATTGATGTGATTGGTTCAAAAGATACCTATGTGGCAATCCTTGATGGATCAAATGAAGGAAAATCGAAAACGAACTGATAAACCGCATCCGGTTGTAGCAATTCCGTTATGGCTATACAATTTGCTGGTGACCTACCAGCAATACGTATTTTTCTTTTTCCTTTTCATGATGGCTGTTTGTTTGCCTTTGTCCCGCTTCGGTCTGAGCTTTGCCCAGTTTGGCTTACTTGGTATTTGGATCATCAGCGGAAAGCTCGATAAAAAATTTGCTACTTTCTTCCGGAACCCGGCTGCCATAGTCCTTGTTTCATTTTATTTGCTGCATATTATCGGACTGCTCTATTCATCGGATATGAATTATGCGATGAAAGATATAAGGGTTAAACTGCCGTTGCTGTTTTTGCCGGTGCTTTTCTCCTCAGTTGATTATATCGATAGAAAATGGTTGGATCGTCTTTTGAAGGTCTTTTTGGCAGCGGTTTTTATTTCAACTTCCTACAGTTTCTATATATATCTCACACGTGTGATCAGCGATTTCCGTGACGTTAGTCCTTTGGTCTCGCACATCCGTTTAAGTCTCAATGTTTGTTTCGCATTTTTTATTGCCAATTGGTTTTTGCTTAAGTCTGCAAGGAAAAATGTTTGGCAACTCGTCCTTTATCTTTTTGCCAGTCTGTGGTTTTTATCTGCCCTGTTGATGATGGAATCTGTTCTGGCGATATTTATCATCTTCATAACCTATCTGGGTTACGGTATTTATAAACTATTCAAAACCAAAAACCGGAAACTAAAAATACCTGTGTTTCTGCTATTGGTATTACCTGTAGCTGCTATCGTTTATTTGTTGGTCGGGTCGTACAACAACTACTTTACAACCAAAACCAGGGATTTTAAAAACCTTGATACGCATACACCCTGGGGCAACTCTTATGTGAACGATACCACAAGCAGCATGGTAGAAAACGGTGAATTCATTTATATTTATATCTCCTTTGATGAACTTCGTGATGAATGGAACAAAAGAAGTGAGGTTGATTTTGATAGTTTGGACAGGAAAGGTCAGCTATTGCGTGGAACGCTAATCAGGTATATGAATTCGAAAGGACTCAGGAAAGACGGTTCCGGTTTTCAGAAACTGACAGAAAACGATATCAGAAATGTGGAGGCTGGAATCGCAAATATCGAATATGCTAAAAAGTATAGTCTGAAATCCCGGCTGTATAAGCTTTTTTGGGAATACCAGGCCTATCAGCGTGGAAGTGGACCCGGCGGTAATACAATTCTTCAGCGGTTCGAATATTGGCGGGTAGCCGTACTGATCATTCAGGATCATTTTTGGACCGGGGTTGGAACTGGAGATGTACCCGATGCTTTTTCACAAAAATATGTTGAAGTTGATTCACCTCTGCCAATGGAGCTCAGGTTCCGGTCACACAATCAATATCTCTCGATAGCCGTGGCTTTTGGTATTTTTGGGTTGTTTTGGTTTTTGTTTTCACTCATTTATCCGATGATAAGGCAACGAAAGTATTCCGACTTTATTTATGTTTCATTTTTAATAACCTTACTGATTTCGATGCTTGTGGAAGATACGCTGGAAACACAAATGGGGGTAACCCTGTTTGCCTTTTTTAATGCTTTGTTGTTGTTCGCACCTAAAACCAAAGTAAACGAAAATTTGTAAATTCGCCCTCCAGAAATCATTGTATGAGAGAGATCAATTTGCCCATAAGCTACTTCGAATATGATCATCCTGAAGAATTATCCAATGAAGATCAGGAATTGTTGCAAAAGGCAGAACAGATTGCTTCAAATGCCTATGCCCCCTATTCCGGTTTTTTTGTAGGTTCTGCTGTTTTGCTCGAAAATGGTGAAATCTACGCCGGGAGTAACCAGGAAAACGTTGCATTTCCCTCAGGATTATGTGCTGAACGGGTCGCCTTGTTTTATGCCACTTCCCGATACCCGGATATTCCGGTAAAAAGTATAGCCATAACGGCGAAATCCGGAGAATTTGTAGTGAAAGATCCTGTAACACCTTGTGGGGCCTGCCGTCAGGTGATGGCTGAGATAGAAATACGATTCGATAATCCCATCAGGTTGATTCTTAAAGGTGCCACCAACAAAGTTTTAGTGGTGAAAGGAATTAACAATATGCTTCCTTTGATGTTTCAGGCTAAGGAACTTAAAATTTAAACTGTTATGGAGCTGATCTCTACAAAAATTTGTAAAACCAGTGATATTGGTGTCAATGATAATCTTTTCGGTGGAACCATGTTATCCTGGATGGACGAAGCAGGAGGAACTTATGCAGCCATTAAGTGCTGCACACCCAATATGATCACTCTGAAGATTGATGAGGTTGTATTTCAACGCCCGGTAAAAGTTAAGGAACATATTAAAATTTACGGGAAAATACTCAGCATCGGGAAAAGTTCAATCAAGTTAAAAATTGAGGCCTACCGTTTGAATTTTAATGAGCATGGTCAGGAGGACCTGGTATGTTCCACGCAAATGCTTTTTGTAAGGATAAATGAAAATGGAAGGGCCACACCAATTGAAGAAATGGTTAGGGTAAATCTGGTTAAGAACCTGTAAAAAGGTTGGTCAATATTGAATTTATTTTTTGTTAAACTATAAAATTTAAAAATGAAAAAACTTCAAATCATCCCATTGGCATTAATTGCATTGATTTTAATGTCGATGAAAGGAGATAAGGAAGCTTATCAGTTATTTAATACAAAAGGTGGCAAGGCAAAATACAAAGCGATGCTGAATGACGCCCTTGATGCCGATATCGTATTTTTTGGTGAGTTGCATAACAATCCAATAAGTCACTGGCTTCAGTACGGTCTCACCAAAGATATTTTTGAACAGAAAGGAAGTAATCTTGTGCTTGGAGCGGAAATGTTTGAATCTGATAATCAATTGCTCCTCGATGAGTATTTATCAGGTAGTATCCGCGATAAAAATTTTGAAGAAGAAGCCAGGCTTTGGAAAAACTATAAAACCGACTATAAACCTCTGGTTGAATTTGCCAGGGAAAACAAGCTGAATTTTGTCGCCACCAATATACCAAGAAGGTACGCATCGGTGGTGTATAAAAAAGGTTTTGAAGGACTTGACAGTTTATCGGGTGAGGCTAAAAAATATATTGCTCCGCTTCCGGTTCAATATGACCCTGACCTAAAGGGTTATAAAGATATGTTGGCAGGGATGGAAGAAATGGGTGGTCATGCTAATCCCAACCTTCCGAAAGCACAGGCTATTAAGGATGCTACAATGGCTTATTTCATTTTGCAAAACTGGAAAGCGGGCCAAACGTTTATTCATTTCAACGGAACATATCATTCCAACAATTTTGAGGGCATTGTCTGGTACCTAAAACAGGCCAAACCTGATTTAAACATTCTCACCATTGCATCAGTCGAACAGGATTCGGTGGATGAGCTTGAAGAAGCAAATGCAAACCTGGCAGATTATATTCTTTGCATCCCGAAGGATATGACAAAAACCCATTGATGAACAGGTTTATAATTTTCCTTTAAGTGACGGATTGGTAAACAGATTCAGAATAAAATTATCCGAAAACTTCTCGTCCAACGATTTGACCAGGTTGAGAAGTTTTTTTCTTTTCTCATTCTGATCGATTTCGGAATTCACAATTTCTGACAGTTTTCGCAATTGTGAAATCTTGAGCTCATCCTCAAGTGATTCAATTATTACCTCAACGGGCACGGCTTTCTTCTCAGGAATATCTTTGTCCGGCACTCCGAAGGTTTTAAGCTCATCGATAGATGCCTGCAGAACCTCCCTGCCAAGTTTTTTGCAGGTTTCCATATAAGCTGATTTTCCTGTTGTGTCGCGAAGGGCCCAACTTGAAAAATCGTATTCGATCTTTTCAATTTGTTTGATTTTCGGATCATATTCTCCGAAAATTCTGGCAAGTAGAACAACCGTGTATTGTTTCCACGCTTCAAGATCGAAGTCTTTTTTGTTAAGTTTTTCCAGCTGCGATTCCAGCAGTTTAATTTCTTTCATTTGCCATGTTGTTAAAATTCAAAAGTACAAAAATCACAAACGAAAAAGCCACCCGGACGGGCGGCTTTTTCAGAACTACAATAACGCATATAGAGGTGAGTCAAGGTATCATACCAATAAACTCTTTATTCATTTCTATTCGATCATTAATTTATGTGTTTCGGAACTTCCGTTCTTCTTTTCAATCCGGATGATGTATAAACCGGTTTCAATGTCACTTATATTAAATTTATGTAAGCCAATGCCCGAGCGGTTTTTTAATTTTTGTCCTGATAAGTTGTATATCGAAACTTCTTTTGCATCATCTCCGATGTTTTCGATATAAACCACATTCCTCGCCGGATTGGGATAAATTGATGCCTGTGGTTGTTTCGAATCTGAAAGGAAAATACCGTTGCTTTGGTGGAAATAGGTATATCCCATATCGCTGATCGTTCCGTCTGGATCAGTCTGGGAGGTTGGGTCACCTGAGTCAATACAGGGTGACATCTCCCGGGTGTCGTTCGGAAATCCCGGCCATGACAGTTTAAAATTTCCCTTGATGAGGTCCGCAAATTTTGGATCTTTATCCTTGTTTCCAATACCTGAAAAGCCTCCGGAAACATTTGAATATCTGATCACCGGATCGGATCCAAATGCGATTATCTCATCCGGGAAATTTTGGTAGCTGATTGAATTTGTAATGGTGTTTTCAAAGTTGGGTAAAAGGTCAAAAAACATACTGCCCCCCATTTCTGATGCTGAATTGGCAGCACTGGTAATATGATCAAGGGTGGTTTCTGCGTTGTAGACGTAAATACCTCCCCCGTATTGATTTGCATGGTTATTACTTACTAAAACATGGGCCATAGCCAGCGTGGAATAATTACTGCAAAATATCCCACCCCCTGATTGGGCGTAGTTTCCCGTTATTTCACAATTCCGTACCTGAACATAACCAAAACTGCTATAAATGCCGCCGCCGTTCGTTGCTGTATTGCCCTTAACAGATACATTTTCAAGGATGGCTCCGGCATCCATATCAACATTGATTCCTCCACCAGAGAATGCTGCGTGATTATTGGAAATCGTTCCATTGGTAAAAGTCGGTTGCTGAGCGCTATTCGAACTGCCGGAGATTTTAATTCCTGAACCTCCGTTGCCTTTGACAATAAAATCGTTGACCATCGGGGAGGAAAAACTTACATTGATTCCTTCTCCTCCATTATTGGAAATTATGGAATTATCAACAGAAATGTCGCTGACATCCATCAGGTTGATGCCTGAAAACTTATTTTTTCGAATGGTAGAATGACTGATCTTGAGGTTTGAGTAGGTAAAGCAAGCAACACCGCTCAGCGAGCTGTATTCAACATTGCAATACTTGAGGTAAGAAAAATCGTTTGGTGTATTTGTGGGTCCGTAAAATACCATACCCGACCATCCATTGTAACTGTTCGTGGCAAATCCGGAGGTGTCAGAAGTTGTAAAAGTAATACTGTCGTTTGGTGTGCCTGTTGCATCAAGCCTGCCAAATACTTCAATGATATAAGGGCCTGTAAAAACGATTTTTACACCTGGATCAATGTCGAGCCTTTCACCTGGTTCAATCACCATATTCCCTTCAATGAGATAGGGATTACCATCACTGGTCCAGGTGCCTTCTATATCTCCACCTGAAATTACCGTTTGTGAGATTGCACTAAATGCGAGTAAAAAAATGAGAATTACTGTAGTTACCTTTTTCATGTTTTAAAAAATTACCTTGACGTTTTGGGAATGCCAAAAACTATGCTCAAAGATTTTTTAAAAGTAAAAGGCAGGGAAAATGAAGCTAATGATATTTCATTTGCTTTTTCGTAAGAATCAGATATAGAACAGGATAAATATAACTGAGGATGAATTTAGAAATTTATTTCGTAAAGGGCCTGCCTTAAAATTGTTTCTAAATATTTTCCCAAATGGGGAATAGAAAAAGGTGATTTTTCCCGATTATCGACAAATTGATTATACCTTGCCTGCGTATCAGTTTTGAGAATGGATTGTAAAATGGCCGATCTCTGCCGATTATTAATTAAAAAGGTAAGTTTCAGACACTGAATTGGAAGGAAGAGCCGGTTTCCACTGATGGGAGTATCTTCAGTCTTTGATCAGTTCAGCATAAAAACTATCTTCACGCAACACATCCACGGCCTTCTGGAAACCTTCATCTATGGTCGAAAGAACCTCGAAATAGGAGCTTAGCTTGTAAAGGTTCCTGGCAATCAGTGCTTTCAGTTGAAAGCGGATGAGTTCGGAAGATAATTCGATTTCATTTTCTTTTGGGAATACGTCAGCATTTTCAGCATATTCAACAAAGTCGTCCAAAAGTTCATCATCCATTTTAAACCGGTAATTAAATTGTTGGAATTCATTAAACTTATGCAACAAAGTTGACCGTTCGTTATCTACATATTCCAGAACAAAATCATTGAATACTCCCTTGCTCAGGAGGTCCACATAAAAATCGGTGTATTTGGTGGAGTCCCAGGGAACAAAAACATCGGGCATAATGCCACCCCCTCCGTAAACTATCCTGTTTTTTGGGGTGTAATATTTTAACGAGTCGGGAAAATCAATTTTACCGGCATTGGTTAGCTCTCCGCTCTCCAATCGTTTGAGCAGATCGTTGTAGTATTGTTCATAACCCTCCTCGTAAGGTTTTTGAATACATCTTCCGGTAGGGGTGTAGTATCTCGCTACAGTTAACCTGATAACCGAACTGTCAGGAAGATAATACGGACGCTGCACAAGTCCTTTTCCGAATGAGCGCCGGCCCACTATCAGTCCCCGGTCCCAATCCTGAATGCTGCCGGCAACAATTTCACTCGCCGATGCAGACCCTTCATCGATCAGGATTACCAGCTTGCCTTCTTCAAATTCGCCACGGAATGAAGACTTGTATTTTCTCCTCGGGCTTGAACTTCCCTCGGTATACAGGACCAGTTTACCCGATCCGAGAAACTCATCTGCCAGATCGATAGCAACATCGAGGTATCCTCCGGAATTACCCCGCAGGTCAAGGATCAGGTTTTCCATTCCATAATCCTTCAGCTCACCAATGGCCATCCTGAATTCATCCATCGTAGTTCGTGAAAACCGGTTCAGTTTTATGTAACCGATCCGGGAGGTAGCCATAAAGGAAGCATCAATGCTGTTGATGGGGATTCGATCGCGCCGGATCGCATATTCGATGAGTTTATCCTTTCCTTTTCTGAAAATACTCACATTTACCAGTGTACCCTTGTCACCACGCAGTTGCTTGAATACATAATTGTTATCAACATTGGTTCCGGTCGCATTTTTGCCATCAATTTTAACAATTTTATCACCAGCAAGAATGCCAAGCTTTTCAGCAGGTCCTCCGGGAACCGGAGAAATTACGAGGATTGTATCTTTATGAATCTGGAATGAAATGCCTATCCCGTCGAAGTTTCCTTCGAGAGGCTCATTGGTGCGTTGCAAGTCCTCTTTTGAAATATATTGTGAATGGGGATCAAGTTCCTTCAGGGTAGCAATAATTGCTTTTTCGACAAGTTTGCCCTCGTCAACTGTATCAACATAAGCGAAATTTATAATTTGAAGGGCTGAGGCGAATTTCTGAGTGGTGCTTTTGGGGTCGAAATGCTGACCAAAACTTAACTTGGCCAAAAGAATAAATAATAGCGGAAAAAATAAAACCCGGAAGAAAAATCGTTTTTCAGGTCGCATTTTGCTGAGTACTGTTTTATACATTCGATAAAAGGTATCCTTTGAAACGGATAAAAATAGGAAATGATACATTATCTACCAACAAATGAGCAAGAAGATTAATTTTGACCCCGCTAATTGCTGTATCGAATGTTGTTAAAAGGGGAGTTTACGCCTGAAGAAAAAAGAACTTTTAATCTGCATCTTGGATATTCTCTGATCGAAGGTGTTATCCTCGGTGTGCTTGCCCTTAATGAGTTTGTTTTTATCAAGAGCCTGCATGGAAGCAATTACCAGTTGGGGGTTTTGTTTCAGTTCAGTATGGTGGTCTTTCTTTTCCTGTTTTTTATCAACGAATTCATTAAAAGATACCAGAATAAGAAAAAACTACTGCGCCTGACCGGTATTGCTACACGGGGGCCGCTGTTTCTTTTGCTTTTTTTCCCGGCTACCGATCACACCCTTTTAGGAACATCAGTGTTTCATTATCTTTTTTTGCTGATCTTTTTCATTTATTATTTCGGAAATACTGTAATTTATCCACTTATCAACCTTTTTCTGAAGAATAATTACCGGCACGAGAAGTTTGGCAGTTTATACAGTTATGCAACATCCGTTAATAAAATTGTGATGTTGATTGCCACCTTTCTTTACGGATTATTGCTCGATATTGATCACCATGCTTACCGATACATTTTCCCGTTTGTCGCCGTGCTGGGTGTAATTTCTGTTTTTCTTTTGTCACTCATCCATTTTGAAGAGGAGGTAACGGAGCGTGTAAGGTCTTTTTCTGATTCCGTTAAACGATCAGCCAAAACAATGATGACCATTTTGCGTGGTAACAAGCCTTATTTTCACTTTGAGGGAGGTTTTATGCTGTATGGATTTTCTTTTATGATAACCGTTACAGTAATCACAATTTTTTTCGACCGAGCGCTCAATCTTAATTATTCGAGCGTAGCTTTTTATAAAAATGCTTATAATATTCTGGCTATCATACTACTTCCTTTTACGGGTAAACTGCTTGGCAGAATTGATCCACGAAAGTTTGCCGTTATCACCTTCGGATCGCTGATGCTTTTTATATTGTTTGTTATGCTAACCGAATTCTTTCCGGTGCATTATGCTGTGGCCGGGATCGACATCTATCTCATGCTCACCCTTGCCTATCTTTTTTATGGAATTTTTGCAGCAACGATGGCATTGTTATGGTTTATCGGATCTGCATATTTTTGCAAACCAGGTGAGGCTGGTGATTATCAATCCGTACATCTTTTTCTTACTGCTGCCAGGGCACTGTTTGCACCTTTGCTTGGCGTGTTTTTTTATGAACTTGCCGGGTTTACTTTTACCTTTTCGCTCGCCATAGTTTCATTGCTGGCATCCATTATACTCATGGTTTGGTCGTATAGTAAAGACAGGTCAGGCAAGGATTTCAATTCAAATGTTATAGCAGATCAGTAGTTTTCACAATTAAGTTCGAAATAGGCTGTTGGGTGATTGCATGCCGGGCAGATTTTTGGAGGTTCGGTTCCTTCATGCAGGTAACCGCACACGCGACATTTCCAAACAACTTTACCTTCTCTTTTAAAAACTTTTCCTGCTTCAAGATTATCATACAATTTTTTAAATCTATCTTCATGCTCTTTCTCAATTTTGGCAATCAGCCTGAAAATAGCAGCCGCTTTGATAAATCCTTCTTTTTCGGCTGTTTCAGCAAATTGCGGGTACATGTTACGCCATTCTTCACTTTCCCCTTCTGCAGCAGCCTTCAGGTTTTCGAGGGTTGTTCCGATTACTCCGGCCGGAAACGATGCAGATACATCCACCATTCCCCCTTCCAGCATCCTGAAAAACTGCTTGGCGTGTGAGCGCTCATTTTCTGATGTTTCGGTGAAAATGGCTGCAATTTGCTCTAGGCCCTCCTTTTTGGCTTGCTTGGCAAAAAAATCGTATCGCATTCGAGCCTGACATTCGCCGGCAAATGCAATCATCAGGTTCTTTTCAGTTTGTGTTCCTTTAAGTGAGTTCATATATCATTTTTTATTTTGAAACATATATTGATTGTTTCAAAAGTAAAAAATCTCTCCGGATTGTTGAATTTCTAAATTTGTAACAAACTTAAATTTCTTCTTTTATGCGCACATCATCCAACTGGAAAGAAAAGTATCACATCTTCTGGCACGATACAGATAAAACCGGCAAAATGAGTCTGGCAGCAATATCAAGATATTTACAGGAAACTGCTTGGAAAAATGCTGAGGCACTTGGCTTTGGCTACAATCGCGCAAAAGAATTGAACCAGTTTTGGGTTCTGGTCCGCCAATTAATTAATATGGATCGGCTTCCCCTTTGGGGAGAAACCATCGAAATTGAAACCTGGCCACGGGATGTTGATGGCATTTGGGCTTTCAGAGATTACCTGATCAACGATGAAAAGGGTAATCGCCTGGGCGGTGTGGCTTCGTCGTGGATGGTTGTGGATGGAGAGACCCACCGGCCACAGAAACCGGAAATTGTTCGGCATGCCCTTCCAATACTGAATGAAAAAATGGCCCTGGGTGAGGCAGCTTCAAAAATTGTTATTCCCGAGAATTGCGAATCAATCGATTCACGTTTGGTGAGGTTCACCGACATGGATTACAACGGACATGTGAACAATGCGAAATATATTGAATGGGCTATGGATGCATTATCCCTGAACAATTTGTTGAGACCATTTCAAAATCTACTGATAAATTTTATCTCTGAGGCTGTAGAAGGAGAAAGTGTAAAGATTTGTTGTTCGCCTCCGGATCAACGAATTTCATTAAAGGGAAGCAGAAAAAAAGATGATCGCGATATTTTTACCTTGGAATTGTGGTAATACATAAAATTTTTGATTTGATAAATCGGAGACTTTAAGAAGAAAACAATTTTTTTAAACTTTAGAAAAACAATACCAATTCTAAATCATACACTTGAATCCTTGCCATTAAAAGTTGCTACTTTTACCGGTCGAAATGTTACATATTTATAGCGAAATAGCTCCATTGATCCTTCTTTTTCTGGTGGGTTTCGGATTGAGAAAGGCACACATTTTTAAAAAAGGTGATGGCGACATCCTGTTGAATCTTGTTTTCTACGTTGCGCTTCCGGCTTTGATCATTGATTCTGTTTCGCAAACCAGGCCGGAATCTGAGTTTATCTATCTCCCTTTTATTGCAGCGGCTATTATTCTTGCTGGTTTTGGCATTGGTTGGATTACCGGCAAATGGCTTACACTCGAAACCAACACTTTCGGAACGTACCTGGTAGGTGCCATGATCCTTAATATTGGTTTTGTTTTGCCTTTTGTAATGGCCATGTATGGAAATGAAGGTCTTACCCGGATCATCATCATGGACATGGGCAACGGCATCATGGTGATGACATTTGTCTATTACCAGGCCTGTAGATTTGGGAGCCATGCCGGTTCGGCAGGTACCATCATTAAACGGTTCTTACTGAATCCACCTTTATGGGCTATCGTTCTCGGTCTTATTTTCAATTTTTCGGGATGGCAAATTGCCGGCATCCCATTAACTTTTTTAAACATTACGGGAGATTTGACAATTCCATTATTGATGCTTACCATCGGGATTTATTTTTCACCTTCTCTGGTTAAATTTAAGGCCTTGGTGATGGTCATTTTTATCAGGATGGGAATTGGATTGGGTTTAGGTTTTTTGTTTGTCTGGCTTTTTAATTTTGATGGCGTAACCAGAATGATAGTTTTGTTAGGATCATCCACACCCATTGGATACAACACATTAACATTCGCAGCAATGGAAGACCTCGACCGCGACTTTGCTGCTTCAATCGTTTCGGTTTCAATTCTTGTTGGGTTGGTTTATTTACCGCTGATAATCTATTTTTTCGGATAGAAGGATAAAAAAGGGATTGCAATAATTTGCAACCCCTTTGTATAATTGATTAATTGAAGTCTTATTCAGGTATCTGCGAACCGGCTCCCATGTTTGGTTGCCAGAAATCGTTTTTATCGATATTGTTCGTTTGGGTATCCAGGTTAAAATCACCCGGTGCATAAGCGGACTCTGATCCTGCCCATGCTTCCCAAACCACCGATTCATCAACACCGGTCACATCACCGTCTCCATTGCCATCTCCTGACATCATGCCGTATACACCACCTCCGAGATTTTTCTGGGCAGAGGTTCCGCCCCAAGCCTGCCCGGCCGCCGTTGTGAAGTCGTAACTAAAAACACCTCCCGACTCAACAAGCGGAAGGGCTGAGATGATACCAAGGTGATTACGGTTCCATAAAACTACGTAAAGATTGCTTGCGTATGATGCAGGAACTTCGAGGTTGCTGACACCATCGAGAGCAACCACGTCGCCGGTATTTAATACAAATGCCGGAACAGTCGCTATGGCAGTGGCCGGGGTTGCTGCACCCGGACTACCGGCATCACGAAGTTGTATAAGCATCCAATCGACAATAAAAGGATTTGGAATTGCTCCTACATTTTCCGATCCGCCATAATACCAGTCGGGCATTGGGTTTCCGTAATAGGGCAGAGAGGGCTCGAAAGGTTGATCATGTGGAAGCGTTGCATTCAGACCGGTACTCATTTTACCGGATCCGCTGTCAAAGGGTCCTTCCATCATAACCTTAAGAGCAAGGGTTAACGGTGCATAATCCCAATGTACCAGATTGTTAGGATCATACTCAAACACCTGGCCGGCAAAACCGCCCACAGCATCCGGGAAATAAACATTACCGCCCGATACATTTTTATAAACGTTATAGGAGCCTCCCCAGGTATTGGTGGGGAAATTAACATCACTTGCCGTAAAACTCTGGGTATTCGCAATGGTGAAAAGGTTTCCGCCCGGTGCACCATTCCGGATTGTACAATTGTTAAATGAATAAACAGCATTCACCGTTGATCCGGGTTGGAGGAAAATACCTGGAGTCGACATATACTCAAACAGAGCATACTCAGCACTGATATATCCACCCGTTTCTACTGTCAGATTATAATACCCTGAAATATGTGTTAATGTTGAACCATAAGAAGAAGAACCGACTGCAAGTAACCATCCACCGTTATTAATATTTAGGTCAGAGCCCGGACCCATTGCGAAAACAGAACTTTCACCTACCTGCAAAATGCCACCATTGTTAACATTCGCATCACCATAAACACCAATTGTTTTTGTGTTTAAATCGAGCAATCCTTCATTAACGGACAGATTGCCTTCTACCACAATAACACTTGTAGGACGCAGGGTATTCGATTTGATACCATCACTGATTTTGCCATCCCTGTCTTTGATAACAAATGTTGATTCATCTCCACCTGATTTGTTTACCAGCAAATCGTCGAACGAACTTCCTGTGCCAAGGCTCATTTGTGCGTCGTTGCCACCGTAGAATTCTACTAAACTGCCTGCAGGGTTGAAGTCAGTTCTGTTTACGGTTAAATATCCTGAAGTACGGAGTGTACCCCCCGACATATTATAAGTAAGGGCAGCGTTGCTGAAAATGGTAACCCCGGGCCCTTCGAAGTCAAGTACACCTCCGTTGGTAATGGTTAAAGCCAGAGGAGTTGAAGAACACCAGAAACTCTCATCATTTCCTCCGATAACCTTCATCATGCCTCCGTTGATAAAAAGGATATCACCAAACATATCCACAAACTGTGCTCCCGTCTGGTTCAAAATAATTTCGGACCCGGCCAGTGCATACCAATTTCCATAGATGCCTGATTGTGCCAGGTCATTCGCAGTGAATGAACCCTGGTAAACACTTACCCCTCCTGATATCCAGTTATAGCTGTTACATACAACATCATCAGCCGAACTGTTGATCCTGATCGCCTCAACGGTATTGTTTTCAAGAATATTAAATTGCTCATCAGAATTAATAAACTGCATCAACGGTCCGGGTCCGTTGAAAACCACCTTGCCGGAACTTTCCACAAATGCAGCTGGTCCTACCTGGTTGTCCCAGTCTCCACCTACATACATATCCATCGAATTCGTGGCTAATCCACCGCTTTGGATGGTGAAGTCGTTCAGAACATGTAATTCAGTTCCGCCATAGATTTGAATTGTATTTGTCCGGTTTATTACCAGATCATAGAAATAGTTTACGGCATTCACACTGATATACTGACCGGTTCCACCAGAACCGATAAGCTCAACGACTCCCCCGGTTGGTTGGAATGCACCGGCTGAATTCGCCCAAAATGTTCCTCCGCAACGAATGGTTCCTCCATTGATGTTACAGTTGGCGAGAAGATTGACATGATTGTTTGGAACTTCAAAAATTCCATCATCGAGATTGAAGTTTCCTCTCACATAAATGATAGATGTTCCTGGCTTGTCGCAGCTAAAAATTCCACCACCCAGAATATTAATAGTTCCTGTGGCAGTTTGGTCGTAATTACCATGAACATAAAACTCGCCTGCCCACCAGGCTTCAGGATTGTCGCCGGTAATCCCAATATCGGCAGCAGTTTTCAGATCTTTTCCGGGATCTCCTGCATAATCGGAGTACTCGAAATCAAGATCCAATTGTCCTGATAGATTTACGTTAGACTGGCAATCGACATAACCCTGACCAAACCCAGAGCCCAGGTCCATAAATGCACCGTCCGCTATAGACAGGTTGCCCATCACCTGAAGGTCGTATGCCTGCACTTTGAAAGTGTTTCCTCCGTTCACCACCATATCGCCTGCCACAACAATGGGTTGTAAACTACCAGAATGGCAGTATGCCGTACCTGATACCATATCAACCACCAGTGTTCCCACATGTGAAGTAGCCGAAGCACAGAAAATTGAATTCTGATAATCCCCGATAAAGTTCATTGTGTTTCCTGCTCCGATTTGCGCATCGGAACCATTGTTGAAATAGCAGTACAATTGTAAGTTAATATTTCCAGCAGTTACATTCGCCGTTGAACCATTGTTCCAGTTCAGGCTTTCACCGCAATTCAGAACGCCTGAAGGATCTGTCATTACCAGTTCTCCTAATATCGTTACATCACTGGTAACGTTAACAGTGTTGTCTCCGATGTCGAGGTAACCCTCTCCGATGGTCATGGCACCAGCAATATCAAGATCGCCATTCACAATGGTAGTTCCTGTAGACGAACTGAATACCAAATTGTTGAATATCCCCGATCCGGTACTGAAATTATTCATGGTTTGAGTGGTGCCGTTAAAAACTACCGATCCGGTATTGCTGTTTAGCGTAAAATCGAATGTTCCATAATAGTTGAATGCACCGTTTAAGACTACATCAAAATTTGACAGACTGTTGAATGCGGCTCCGGGAGCTACATAGGTTAACCCATTTACAACCAGGTCCTGATCGCTGAGGTTACTTACTCTTACTGCCGCTCCTCCGGTCTTATTAGCCCTCATGATGTAAAAGTTACTCGTTGTACTATAACTCCTGACCCATATGTCTGATGATCCTTCAAAATCAACAAAACCCGTTGTTGGTGAGAAATTGGATCCTGCATTAAAATTCCAGTTACCCCAGGCATTCACAAAAGTATTATAAGTTGTAGCGTCGAATGATGATCCCGAATTCCAATAGGCATCGCCGTGTATATCAAGGTATCCGTTGTCTTCAACCATTGTAATTTCTCCATTCACAGCCAGATTGCCGTTTACAACCAGGCGCATATTCCTGATCTCAACCGAGGCGCCGGCCTCTATGGTGAGGTCTGTGCAATTTTCCTGTGTAAATCCAGGATAATCATCCACATAAACAGGTTGATTCAAATTGGGAATTCTAACGTCTTCCCCGGCGAGGGGAATATGACCTGCCGACCAGTTGGCGGCCTGATGCCAGTAGTGGTTAAATCCGCCAATCCAGGTATTCGGGCCGGTTACATTGATCGTGTAATCTTCAACTTCTCCGTATGTTGTTGTTCCACAAGGGCTAACAGTGCCGGTGTAGGTGATTCTGACCCGCATCGTTTTTTGGCCGGGAATGACATCGGCAGGAGGATCGATCAAAGCGGTATAAGGCCCAACTCCGGGGGTTCCGCTAACTATTATAGTTTCATTGGCATCATTAAAATCGGTATCATTGTTCCAATCAACCCAAATACCACACTGATCGGAGGCATAGGTGTTTACTCCGTTTGTTACAGTAACTGTTGCTGAAGATAAGTAATCTATATTGGTTGAAAGGTTGCTGTAGTCAGCATAACCGTCGCATCCTGAAGAATTATTGATGCTGCCAATCTGAACATTTGAAATGTATTCGTCGCATCCACCGCCTGCAACACAATATTCGTATACGTTTAAAGTATAATCTTCAACTTCACCGTAGTAAGTTGATCCGCAGGCATCGGCGGGAGGCGAACCACTGTAGCTGAGCCTTACACGCAAGGTAACAGGTCCGGAAAGTATATTGGAGGGAACTGTCATGTTGATATTGGCAGTGGTTGTTGTTGTTTCATAGCCAATCAGTTCGGATGCATCATCGAAATCGCCATCCCTGTTCCAGTCGGCATAAACGGTTATATCATCACCTGAGAAAGGATCTCCAATCGTTACACTTACTGTTTCGGTTGAACCTTTCAAAACATCGGCTGATAAATCGGTATAGTTGGCATAACCGTCGCAGTCAGAATCGTTGTCGATTGATCCGACAGTAACATTTGAAATATATTCGTAACATCCACCGGTTCCAATGCAGTAATCAGTGAAATGGATGGGCGAAACATAGGTTAATGCTCTACCGGACCGGTTATCGGTCCAGGTAGGATAAACATAATTGTTTCTGGCATCGATTCCGAGGTAATCGCCAAAATATCCCAGGGCTAACCCGGAAATTGGTGAAGGAGTAAAACTAACATCCCCCACACGGAAATCCTGCCAGGTTACACCGCCATCTTCCGAATAGGCACACCAGGTTTCCAGATCCGAACTTGTGCTACCCAGGGTTCTGTCATCATAAAAAACACAATATAACTTTCCTGTTTCCTGATCACAGGTGATCCAGGGGAAAAAAGAGGCATAATCATTTGACGTGGTACCCTGATTAATCCGAACGGGTGTATTCCAGGAAACTCCGCCATTAGTTGAACGCATGCAATAGATACTTACGTTCGTGCCGGTATTTGTACCGGGTGTGCCAACATTTGCCCAGGTAACATAAATATTACCGTTGTATGCTCCACCGCTGCAGTCAACAGCCATCGATGGAAATGAATTTACCCGCATGTTTTTGCCTGTTGGATTAGTAGTGGCAGTGGAAGGTCGTGGCCTGATACCCAAAATATTATTATGAATCCTCTGGGCGGAATAAAATGAGGAACCACCGTTCAATGAACGGGCAAAACCAATTGCAGTTTCACCGAATCCTGTTGCTACCGACCAGTTGTCATAAATCACCCAAACAGCATAAACCTGGCCGGTCGGACCTGTCTGAATATTTACACCCTGGTTGTGGTTTCCAGCTGATACAGCGCTGCTGATATTGATAGGTGAAGACCATGAAACACCGTTGTTGGTGCTTCTAACGAACTCAATCTCATTGTCATTGGCGTGTCCTGACTGGAATCTTGTCCAGGCTGAATACACGTAACCGCTGTATGAACCCGAAGTTCGCTGATCGACTGTCAGATGGTTTTTGTCGAGGAGATACGCGGTACTCGGAACAGTTCCGACTGACACGGCAGTCCACGAAGTTCCGTTATCAGAATAAGATACACCCTGACCGGCATTACTCGCGATATATCCTATGTATCTGCGTCCTGTAGGGCCTATGGCTGCTGCCGGGTCTCCCCAGTTTGCGCCACCTGCCCCACTGTGGCTTCCCGACCATGAGGCACCTCCGTTGTAGGAGTGTAAATAATTGGCACCGTAAATACTACCTCCTGATTCAGAGTTGTTCGAATTAAGTACATACTGATCGTCAGATGGCCTGACTGCAGTAGAGTTTTCACTTTGAGTGACCCCTGTTTCGTCCCAAACGCATACGTCGTCTCCCATTTGATCGGTTGGGCTGCTTCCCCCACGGGGATCTTTCACAGGTTCAGCAGGTTTAACGGGGATCTGAACCTTGTTCAGAGGAACATCAAGCCCCCGACGCACTGCATCTTTCCAATATCCGTTGTTGTCTGCCTCATCCCTGAATAATTCTTCAGGGACCGGAATGGATTGTTGTGTTGATTGAGCATTAATGACAGCAGGAAGGAATACTGCCATTGTCACAATGAAAGTAAAAATGTTTTTCATAATTTAAGTAATTTGAAAGGTTAGTTAAAGAATGCATGTATATGTTTAGTTTCACTTCTGACTGAAAATCAATCAAGCTATGCAAACAACAGAAATAAAGATTCTTTCGATGTGTAAATGATGTGTTCTTCCCTGAAAAAAGCCGACTGATTTGGTGATGCTAATTTATATAAATAATAGATAGCTTAAACAATGTTTTAGCTTTTTTATCGCTTACAATTTTATTGTTTCTCGAATAGGTTGATATAATGGCGTTTAAATTTCTATATGAATTTTAAAAAATACACCTTAAACCCAACAGAATGATCCTGCATTTCTTTTCACGAAAGTGTAATCCTTATCGGTTTAAACTATTTTTATTTTGTAACACGAAAACTATAAGTTACTTAGCATTTGTGCCTTGATATTGGTTATGGAGTTAACCGGGACGAAATCGTTTTCCCAATCAAAATTATTATGAAATCTACATACGTAATTATTTATATCACATCTGTTGATTGGCTGTAAATGTCAGTTAATCAATGGTTAAAGCTGTATGTGTTCAGGGTTAATTTAGAATTAGTTTTAAATTAATTTGTGGTAAATTTGCGAACTGAAAGTATGAAATTGAAAAAAACGAAGATTAAATTAGGATTTTGTATAGCGTTTAATATCAATCAATTTATTAATATCTTGGCTTATGAAACAACATTACAAATTAGGTAAAAAGTTCCTGATTGTAGCTTTAACCTTACTATTTAGTACTCAATTATTTGCGCAGCAGATAACTGTTACCGGTTCAGTTGTGGATGAGAGTGACGGCGCCCCTCTACCGGGTGTAACAATACTTGAAAAAGGGACAACGAATGGAACAGTTACGGATATCGATGGAAAGTTTTCACTGAAAGCTGAACAGGGTGCAACATTGGTATTTTCGTTTATAGGATACGATTCGCAGGAAATTCCGGCATCAACAGGACCTATGATGGTCGAATTAAAACTGAAAAGTGAAATGCTCGAGGAGGTTTTGGTGATCGGATACGGAACACAGAAAAAAACCGATAAAACCGGAGCCGTGTCGCATGTTACAGCAGAAGAGCTGAATGGCGGTGTACTGACCGATCCGATACAGGCCATGCAGGGTAAGGCTGCCGGTGTTTCCATCACCAAAAAGGGAGGTGATCCGAATGAAGGATTCAAAGTGAGGATCCGTGGTGCGTCAGGTTTTAACTCAAATACGCAACCGTTGTTTGTTGTTGATGGAGTGCCCGGTGTCGACCCTACAACTGTAGCTCCTGAAGACATCGAAACCTACAACGTTCTGAAAGATGCTGCTTCCACAGCAATCTACGGTTCGAGGGGATCAAACGGTGTAATCATCATTACTACCAAAAAAGGAAAATTTGCCCAAAAAGGTGGAAAACCTATCAGCAATGTGCAATTTAACTCTCAGGTAAGTATCGACCGTGTTGCAAATAAGTATGATGTATTAAATGCAGATGATATCAGGTCATTTGCGCAGCGGTTGGTTGATGAATCCGGTAATCCTGGCTGGACTACTGACAGTGTGTTTACTGATGGAGGAGCCAATACTGACTGGCAGGACGAAATTTTCCGTACGGGTATCACCACCACCAATAACCTCAGTTTCTCAGGTGGTAACAGCCAGAGTAACTATTATGCATCATTAACACACGCCGACTGGCAGGGAGTGATGAAAGGAACCGAGAAAGAAAGAACCATCGGAAGGGTGAATATTACACATAAAGCTTTGGATGACAGGCTTACGCTTTCCGGAAATATTTCAGGAACCTTCGAGAATAACGATTACGAAAACTACGATGGTTGGGACAAGGATGATATCATTTACCAGGCATTGCAGCGCAATCCAACCGATCCGGTTTATACACCGGGTGGGGGTTATTACCAGTCGAACCGGGTGTTTAATTATGAAAACCCCATTGCCATTATCAACGAGGTGACAAATATCCGGGATGCCAAACGTTTTCTTGGAAACATGAAAGCCGATCTGGAGATCGTGAAAGGATTGATCGGTAGTGTGAACGTTGGTTACATTCGCGATGATCATGAGAGTTCCTATTTCAGACCCAGCGGACTCTATGCTTCTGCCGATAACGGTTATGCCAGGAAAGAATACAGCAACAATGCACAAAAGCTAATTGAAGGAACGATCAACTATAAAACAACCTTTAATGCGATCCATAACCTTGATGTAATTGGTGGATATAGCTGGCAGGAATCGGTTTATAACGGATTCTGGGCACAGGCACGTGATGCAAGTTCTACCTATATCGGAGTTAACGATTTACAAACCATGAGCGACATCACCTGGGGGGACATTGACTCCTGGAAAGGCCGTTGGTTATTGATCGGCTTTTTTGCCAGGGCACAATATAACTACAACGGAAAGTATTATGCATCGGCATCAATCCGACGCGACGGTTCTACCAAATTCGGTGAAAATAATCAATGGGGCTGGTTTCCAACGTTTGCTGCAGGATGGACCATCAGTGAAGAAGACTTCATGGATGGTGTCAGGTGGCTGGATCAGTTGAAACTCAGGGCCAGTTACGGGGTTGCCGGTAACCAGGAAATAGGCGAATACCGGAGTCAGCTTGCATGGCAGCCAGGAAGGGCCATTGATCCTGAAACAGGTGAATATGTGATTACTTATTCTGCTTCGTGGAATGACAATCCTGATTTGAAATGGGAAACTACTGCCGAAACCAATATCGGTATCGATTTTGCATTTTGGAACAGTCGCTTAAGTGGAAGTATTGAGGTGTATCAGAAAAAGACAACTGATCTGTTGGGAGAATATTCAGTACCTGTTCCGCCAAATTTATCCAGAACGACATTTGCGAATTCCGGTGAGCTTGAAAACAAAGGGATTGAATTGTTTTTGCAATCGTATGTGATCGATAAGCCCAATTTTAAATGGAATACCACGGTAACAGCAAGCCATAACAAAACCACAATCCTCGATTTGGGCGAATACTTTAATGAAGAAGATGGTGTAAGAAAAGAAGGATATATTTCAGGACGTGGTTTGGTAGGTGAAGAATATTATACCACAGGCATCATCGAAGGCGAAGAGATCGGGTCATTTTACTTACCGGTTTTTGTAACCATAAAAGACGGGAAATTTATTTATGAATCTAGAACAGGCGGTTTCACTGATAAATTAAGTGAAGCCAGACGTGAAATTGTCGGTACAGCAGCACCGGATGTTGAACTCGGCTGGTCGAACACATTTACGTTCTATCAAAACTGGACTTTAACATTTTCGTTAAGGGCGATGATTGGCAATGATGTTTACAACGCCACAACTATGTTCTTCGATTATCCAGGCAATTTACCTAACCTGAACGCATTGCCTGAAGCCATTGATTGGTGGGAAGATAACAGGGAAACCGGCGCTACTCTTGCAGATTTCTATGTGGAAGACGGATCATTCCTGAGGATGGATTATGCATCCATCGGATACAATTTTAACATGGAAAACGTTAAATGGGTACAAAAGCTCAGGTTATTCGTTGCTTCAAACAATTTGTTCATCATCACCGGTTATTCGGGAATCGATCCTGAAACCAGTATTGATGGGCTGGCTTTCGGAATAGATCAGTACAATGTGTACCCGAAAACAAGAACATTTACATTTGGATTAAATGCAACTTTCTAAAAAATTTGACATGAAAAAGATAATTATAATCACAATATTATTTGGTGTTTTTGGATTGGGATGCACCAAACTGGATGAGGAAATTTACGATAAAATACCTGGTGATTTATACCCTGAAGATGCACAGCAAGTGGCATTACTGGGTGTGGATGCCTATAAGCAGCTTCAACCGCTGGCCGATGATGAAGGATGGTGGTTTCTTGCACAGGAAATATCATCGGATGAATTTTGCGGACCTACCCGTGACGCCGATTGGTTTGATGGTGGAAAATGGCTAAACGTGCATCGCCATGATTGGTCGAACGACGATGAAAGTGTAAACAGAATGTGGGACAAGTTTTTCTCGGGTGTTACCACGAGTAACCAGATCATCGACTTGTTGAACAAATTGGAACAAAACGAAAGTATTCTTAATAAAAAAGCTGAAATTGCAGTCATGAGGTCGTTTTATTATTATCTCATACTGGATAATTATGGAGCTGCACCTTATCTCACTTCTGCAGAGAATGCACCTGCGCAACCCTATAAAATCAGCAGAGAAGCTCTCTACGACAGCATCGTTAGCACAGTTGAAAGAAGTTTGCCAAGGCTGCAGGTGGCTGATAAAAAATACCTGGCTACACGTTATATGGCTTTTGCACTTTTATCGAAGCTCTATCTGAATAGTAATATTTATAAATATGGTGGCGGAAGCAATTGGGGAGACGAAGCACTTGTTAAGGCAAACGCATATTGCGATAGTGTATTGGCCGGCCCCTACAGCCTGTCTGCTACTGTTTCAGCACCCTTTATAACTGAAAATCAGAACTCTTCAGAGATCATATTTTCAATTCCTTACGATGAAGATAATTTCCAGGGTTTCCGTTTACATATGCGAACCCTGCATTATCAGATGAACCTGAAATATGATATGCCTGTTGGTCCGTGGAATGGATTATGCGTTACACCAAATTTCTTTGATACATACGAAGAAAGTGATCTGCGACGCGAAGCGTATCATATTTTCGGACCCCAGTTTGCCAGCGACGGTTCTCAGATCATTGACGGATTAACTGAAGAGCCCTTAAATATTGATCCGCATCTGCCGGCACTTTATATGACTGCCGAAAACTTTACACAGGTGCAGATCAGGGCAACCGGTGCAAGGGTTGGGAAATATGAGATCAAGATGGGAGCCAAGGAAAACCTGAGCAACGACTTCCCGTTGTTCCGGATTACTGACTTTTACCTGATGAAAGCTGAAATTGAGATCAGGTTGAATGGCGCCGGAAGCGGAGATCAGTGGATCAATCCCATCAGGGAGCGGGCAGGTGTTTCCACCTGGACGGGAGCCACGTTGGATGATTTGCTGTCCGAACGTGGTCGCGAATTGTATTGCGAAGGACATCGTCGTCAGGATTTGATCAGGTATGGAAAATTTACAGAGCCCTGGTGGGAAAAAACCGTTACCGGCGATCCTTCGGTTACCCTTTTCCCAATACCGAAATGGGCTACAGATGCCAATCCTAATTTGCTACTTGACCCACAATAAAGTTTGAATCATTTGGAATTTATAAAAAATATTAATTTTGCGATTTACACGCAACGTTTTCTAAAACAGCTGCATCTATACGAGGTTTATCTCAAAAGACCAGATGAGTTTTTAAATAAATAATAGTATTCATTAAAATGTATTAAAATGAAAAGAAAATTTTTTAGGACAGCAATTAAGTTAACATGGCTTGCAATGCTTGCAATGGTAGTTGTTGTATCATCCTGTAAAAAAGATGACGACGACGATAAAAATGATCCCAATACACCCATCGTATTGGATGGTTACTACGTGAAAGGTGCAGGAACTGCACTGGCTGATTTTAATGACAAAGGTCTGATGCAGGAAACTCCGAACGAAGTTGATCAAAGTGAAAGAGCTTCCCTGATGGAACTTTACATTGCCGTAAAAGCCGGAACAGATGGATTTAACATTGTTAAAGTAGCCGGTTCTGAAAGGACTACCTTCGGTCCTGGTGCTGATTTTGCTGAAGTACCACAAGGTACTACGGATGAACCTAAAGTTGCTTTCTGGCGTGGTTCTTACACTGCTGAAGCAAAAGCTCCTTTTACCGTACCTGCTGACGGATTATACCATGTGATTATCGATACCGAACTTGAAAAAGTTGTGGTTGTTCCTGTTGAATATTGGGGCCTGATCGGTGCTGCAACTCCGGGCGGTTGGAGTAACGATACACAACTTCCATCTGAAGGCTTCGACCTTGAAACAATAACTTTCAAAGCTACTGGTATTGAAATGACCAAGGCCGACTTTAAATTCCGCTATTCAGGTGGTTGGAAAGTTGAAGTTGATACTACACTCGACCTTGGAAATGGCGTTGTTGGTGTTAAGGCCAATACAAATTATGGTGGAGCAGTTGATGCGCTTGTTCCTGGTGGTGCTAACATCGCCAATGATGTTTCGGGAATTTATACAGTTTCGATGAAATGGACTCTTGGCGGAGGTTATGAAGCCACTATGCAGAAAACCGGTGACCTGGAGGTTACTGATTATTCAAGTACAGAACTGGGTCTCGTAGGTGACGGTTTAGTTGTGGGTGGTAATCAACATAACTGGGATGAAACCATAATGCTGATGACTCCGACCGTTGAAAATGAAACCAATTATACCTGGACCTGGGAAGGTGTTGAAGTTACCACTGCCGGATCGTTCAAGATCAGGGAAGGCCAGAATTGGGAAGGTTATTCTTTTGGATATCCTCAAGTAACGATGGCCGGACTTGCAGCTGATGATTTTGAAACAAACGGTGATGGAAATTTTGTTCCTACAATGGATGGCGTCTATGATATTGAATTCGTGATTGATGCTGTTGCAGAAACATTCACTTTTACTGTTGATCCAGCCGGAGCAGCTGCCCAATTATGGGTACCTGGCGAGTATCAGGGTTGGGCACCTGATAGTGCACCTACTCTTACTGATGATAATAATGATGGTGTTTTCACCGGTATGGTTGAATTCCCTGCTTCATCAGCAACTTTCCAGTTCAAATTTACGTCACAACCCAATTGGGACGGAACCAACTATGGCGCAGGTGCCAATGCTGGTGAACTCTCAACCGATGGTGGTGCAGGTAACCTTGAAGTGCCGGGAGCAGGAACCTACATGATTACTGCAGATATCAATAACCTGACATGGGAATATGTACTGCAATAGGTAGTATTTTTTACTGAAAAATTTAAAGGCTGCCCCAATCCGGGGCAGTCTTTTTTCGTTTTGTGAACGAGCATTTTTTCCTATTTGGATTTGCTTATTTTTGCACGAAATATTAATATTTTTCAATATGAAAAACTTTATCTGTTCTTGTATATTGGTTTTACTGATATCAGGTTTTAATTATAATGCAATCGCTCAGGTGGTACTTACTGATCCGGCACTTCCCATTGCCGATCAACCCGTAACTATAACCTTTCAAGCCGGGGGAACCGGACTGGAAGGCTATTCTGGTGATGTTTATGCCCATACCGGTGTAACTGTTGATGGATCTCAATGGCAACACGTAATTGGAAGTTGGGGAAATAATTCTACTCAGCCTCAGCTTACCAATATTGGGGTTGATACCTACGAATTGCAAATAACACCCTCTATAAGTGATTATTATGGGGTTTCTGATGATGGCGTAATTTCAGAGATATGTCTTGTCTTCAGAAGTGCCGATGGATCACAACAAACAAGTCCGGATATATTTATCGATGTATATCAGGAAGGATTAAATGTTAGTATTGTTGCACCTGATACAAAACCTTTCTTTGTTGATCAAAATGAGTTATTCGAAATAGTTGCGCAGTCAACCGGTGCCCAAAGTTTATCGCTTTACATCGACAATGTATTAATAACTTCAGTTGACGATAATCAAATAAGTTATACCCTTTCAGAGGAATATCCGCAAAACTCAAAACATTTCATTAAAGTTGTGGCGGTTTCCGATGATGAAGAAGCAATTGATGAAACATATTTTTATGTCAGAGGTGTAACATATGTGATGGATTTGCCAGATGGAGTCAGGGACGGAATAAATTATATCAACGACACCACTGTTACCCTCGTTTTGCACGCACCTTACAAAAATTCAGTTTTTGTAATCGGAGACTTCAATTTTTGGAATTTTGGACCGTACAATAAATTAAAGCGTAATAAGCAAGATGCTTCAGACCCCGAAGTCAGGTATTGGATTACTTTAACAGGATTAATACCTGGAAAAGAATACGGATTTCAGTATTTTATTGATGAAAGTTTGGTTGTAGCTGATGCTTACGCAGATAAAATTCTTGATCCCTATAATGATAAGTATATTGATTTTACAACATATCCAAATCTGAAATCATACCCCGATGGAAAAACCGATAAAATCGTTTCAGTATTTCAAACTGCACAGCCCGAATATCCATGGCAAGTTTCAAACTTTGATGCCCCTGATGAAACGGATCTTGTGATCTATGAGTTGCTAATACGTGATTTTTTAGACGATCACAATTTCAAATCTCTTAAAGAAACTATCCCATATTTTTTAGATCTGGGAGTAAATGCAATTGAATTAATGCCTGTAAATGAATTTGAGGGAAACCTGAGCTGGGGT
This sequence comes from Bacteroidales bacterium, assembly GCA_020438135.1. Classification (GTDB taxonomy): domain Bacteria; phylum Bacteroidota; class Bacteroidia; order Bacteroidales; family JAADJA01; genus JAADJA01. Next base: position 69,718 of record JAGQVF010000098.1, read on the forward strand.
TATAATCCATCCTTTTATTTTGCACCTGACAAATATTATGGCACTAAACACGATTTTAAGGATTTTATTGACGAATGCCATGCAAATGGTATTGCTGTCATAATGGACATGGTATTAAACCATGCATATGGCCAAAATGTTTTTGCCCGAATGTACTGGGATAACCTGAATAACAGGCCAGCAGCAAATAATCCCTGGTTTAATCCTGTTTGCCCACATCCTCCCTATTGCTGGGGAAATGATTTTGATCATGAAAGTGTTTATACTCAAAATTTTATTGACAGAGTTACAGAATATTGGTTAACCGAGTATAAAATTGATGGATTCAGATTCGATTATACACAGGGATTTACAAATTCTGGTTCTGGTGGGAATTATGATGCGACTCGTATACAGTTAATCAAAAGAATGTCTGATGAAATATGGACAATTAATCCTAAGGCATATGTGATTTTAGAACATTGGACTGCCAATAGTGAGGAAAAGGTACTTGCCGACTATGGATGTATGTTATGGGGGAATATGAATTACAATTACAATGAAGCAACGATGGGTTGGAACGATAACTCAAACCTTTCAGGAGTCTCTTACAAATCAAGAAACTTTAATGATCCCCACCTTGTTGCATTTATGGAGAGCCATGATGAAGAAAGGTTAATGGCAAAAAACATTAATTATGGTAACTCAAGTGGCGGATATGATATACAAGATACCACAACTGCATTGGAACGAATGGAACTTGCCGGTGTTTTTTATTTTACAGTTCCCGGACCAAAAATGATATGGCAATTTGGAGAGCTTGGTTATGATTATCATATCAATTACCCGGGCGCTATTGGTGGCGAAGACCACAGGCTGGACCAGAAACCCATAAGATGGGACTATTTAAATCAGATAAAAAGAAACAAAGTTTACCATGTATGGGGTCTTCTGAATGATCTTAAAACCAATTATGATGTATTCAGAACAACTGACTTTGATTTGTCAGTATCAGGCGCAATGAAAAAAATACATCTAAATCACAGTACAATGAATGTAACGATATTGGGAAACTTTGGTGTAACGCCCGATATTATTGTTCCGAATTTTCAACACACCGGATATTGGTATGATTATTTTTCAGGCGATTCTGTTTTTGTTACAAACGTCAATGACGTGATAAATCTTGAGGCTGGCGAATATAAATTATTTACGGATGAAAACCTAAAACCAGCACCTAAGATCATGTTTGTAAAACCACTTATTTCAAATAGTTCTGTTCAATTAAACGAGGAAATAGATATTGAAGTAAATACTTTTTGGTCAGATACGGTCAAACTATACATTGATGATGAACTGATTCAAACTGTTTCAAGTAGTAATCTTTCATACTCTTTCACTGCAAACACCTGGGGAAAGCACTGGATAAAAGTTAAAGCAATCAACGATATTGAAACTACTACTGATTCAATTTTCTACGATGTAGCTACCCAGGTCCGATTTGTATATCCTGAAAAACCAATCGATGATTTTGGAGTAGGTCGGTTAATATTGGTCGAAATCAATGCTATAAATTTCGATTCTGTCTTCTATTATGTTGATGGCGAATTGATTAGTTCTGGAACCCAATCAGTAGTTAAGGATACTGTAACGGCTAAATACGGGACTCATTTCCTTATTGCAAAGGCAACATATGGCTCCTCTTCAGTTTATGATACAACTTATTATGTTGCGGATTCATTGGTTTCAAATATAAACAAAGTAAATTCTGCAAATAGTTTCATAGCTTTCCCAAATCCATCTAACGACAAATTTACCTTCCGGTTCTTTCTTGAAAATAAATCTTCGGTGAACCTCATGATATTCAATTACAGCGGACAATTAATCAAAAATTTTAACACTTCTAATTTGTCTTTAGGGGAAAATAAAGTTCTCTGGTCAGCCCGTGATGATCACGGTCGAAAGGTAAGGAAAGGTATTTATTTTTGCATCCTGGAGGTGAATGGAAAGAGGGAAGTCAGAAAATTGATTTATTTCTGATGTGTTGATTAGGTTTCTTTTTTAGACAAAGGAAATAAGTGAAGTTCAAAGACATCACAGGTCATCATGCCATCAA
>JAGQVF010000099.1:0-639 GCA_020438135.1 Bacteroidales bacterium
CGGAGGAAAGCTTCAAGTTTATCTTCCGGTACACTCATCTGCGCATTGATCCCTTCGCGGGCAATGTAAATCCGGCCAAAACAATTGAGCTCAAACCATTCCTTGTAAAGCCGGTCTCTGAACTCCTGTGGGTTTTCAATGATCACATAGCGATAAAAGGAGATGGTGCGCCGTTTGAAAGCCTCAGCCATCAATTGTTTTCTGAGTTCATCCTTGTTGATCCTGTTGTGTAAAAACATGCAGTAACAACGAATTGGGAGGGAAAGGGTTCAAAAATAATGACAGTTTCACTGAGAACCACGGAGAAGCCACCGAGGTTCACAGAGAATAATCAGGCACTCTGTGGCCCTCTGTGAAGCCTCTGTGCAACTCGGTGAAATAATTTATCAAAAGTAAATCTACTTAAAACCCGTTCAAATCCATCAACACCGTCGGCAGCAACAGCAACCAACCCACAAGGATCAGGATTGCCATAAAAGGAATGATCCACTTCAGCCATTTGTCATATGGGATTTTGGCCACACCGAGGGAGCCGATGAGAACACCGGATGTGGGTGTGATCATGTTGGTGAAACCGTCACCGAACTGAAAGGCCATTACTGTTGCCTGTCGTGAAAGTCCGACCAGGTCGCTGAAAGG
>JAGQVF010000099.1:715-1920 GCA_020438135.1 Bacteroidales bacterium
GTTCCGATCTTTCCCAAACCCTCCATCGAGCGACTGACGCTGTGCAGGATCGTGTCGATGATCTTGCCGTCTTGCAAAATCACCAGGATTCCGCCGGCCAGTCCTACCACCAGGGCAGCCGACATAATATCTTTCACCCCTTCGAGGAATAATTTGGTGATCCCGTTGGCATCCTTGTTCATCGCCATGCCGCTAAAAATGCCCATGGCAAAAAACAGGGCAGCGATCTCCATAATGTACCAGCCATAGCCCATCACCCCGATGATCAAAAACAGAATGGTAAATCCAAGCAGGCTGAGAATAAAAAAGTGATAGGATTTTCTGAGGGTAAGGAACCCGGTGATGGCAAACAATGCAGTGGCAACCGGAACAGCAGGAATATTTGCCGATGCAGTTCCGACGGTTAAAGTGGATTCGGTGAAATTAAAGGAGAAAATGATGAGGCCGGCCAGGATGATCAGGTAGGTGATCCAGGCCATGACCGGTGTTTCATAGGTAATCGATTCCACATGTGCATTGCCCCGTTTACGCCAGTATTCATCCAGTTTGAACATGGGTGAACGTTCCGGCTTTGCATTTACGCGGTGGGCATACCATAGCACAAAACTGATCCCGATGGAATTGATGATCAACCAGCAGAACAGCCGGTATTCAAAACCGGAAAACAATGGCAGATCTGCAATTCCCTGGGCAATACCAATGGTGAATGGATTGAGCACCGCCGAAGCAAATCCCAGGTGCGCCGCCACATACACCATACACACCCCGACGATGGAATCGTATCCCATCGAAATGGATAAAGGAACCAGGATGATAATAAAGGCAATGGTCTCCTCGCTCATGCCGAACACGGCCCCGAATATCGAAAACATCACCATGATCAGTACGATGATGAGGTTGTTCACACCCAGCTTTTTAATCAGTTTTATGTGTTCCAGTTTTTGTGTGAATTTCAGGAAAGCAAAGATCCCCACGTCGATCGCTTTGCTGGCGTTCATGATCCAGAAGGCACCACCGATCATCAGGATAAAAACGATGATGCCGGCCTGATTTTCAAAACCTTTAAACAGGGCGGAAAAGATATGCCAGGTTTGATGTTCCTTTTCTACGTAGTGAAAAGAATCTTTGTCGATCACGGTACGTTCGATGCCATTGGGCGTGGTAATGGTTTTCCGGTTGAATTCACCCCCGGGAATGATCCACGT
>JAGQVF010000099.1:1981-2327 GCA_020438135.1 Bacteroidales bacterium
TTTTTGAACATATACAAAGCGTTAACCCCGCAAAAATAAAAAAATATAGTTGTGATCAGCCTTCAAACCTGAGGCGAATGGAAATCACCTCGGGCCGGTTGCCGATCCGCACAGGAGGTCCCCAGCCGCCTACTCCACAGGAGACATACACATGGGTATTCCCTTTTTGTTTATAACCCCAGCTCACTTCATAGATCGCGTTGGTGATATAATTGAGCGGCCACATTTGTCCGTGGTGGGTATGCCCGGATAGGGTGAGATCAACGCCCTGTTTTTGTTTTTCATCCAGTTCGAAAGGTTGATGATCGAGCAGGATCACAGGTTTGGAAATATCCACCCCTTGCAT
>JAGQVF010000100.1:0-1077 GCA_020438135.1 Bacteroidales bacterium
GCCGTGGCAACTGGAGCAGGGATGACAATACCTTGCTTTCGGGAGACTACGAGCCGTTGGTTCCGGCCTTTCTGAAAATGAATGTCGACCAATTCGTGCTTGAATTTGCCACACCCCGTGCAGGAGATATCGCTGTGGTTGGGAAAGCCCTCAGCCACAAGGAACTTGGTTTAGGCGTGATCAACCCGCGGACCGATGACATTGAGTCAGTTGACTTCATCGTTCAAAAAGTGGAAGAAGCGTTAAAATATTATTCACCAGATAAGATCTTCCTGAACACCGACTGCGGTTTCGGTTGTTTTGCCGAACGCTGTGTGAACGACGAACAAAATGCCTTTGAGAAGATCAGGCAGATGGCAAAGGCTGCTAAATCACTGAGAGAAAAGTACGCCTAAACCCTTTAAAAAAAGTTCGACAAGAATCAGATTCAAAAAGCAAATATCAAATTTATAATTGAACTTTATAAACCATGAACAATAGCATGCCACTGCTGTTATATTAAACCGGAATAGATATATTCGGACAAAAGCCTTTCCGGGTTATGCTAACACAACTAACAACTTGCTATTATGAACTACTGTCGATTACAATCCGGGCATCTTGTGCCGCATCATTTCCTTCAGACCAAAATGTATCCAAGTGATCAATTTCAATACTTCCCTTTAAAAATACCAATCACTGATTTACAGCACTTATTATATCGCTGTAAATCTTGACTTTATCCCCTCATTTTAGTAATTTTAAAAATTTGTTCCCGATCTCAAAAAACGGGAACCAGTGTTTACCGCTAACCCTCTGCACCATGGTAAATGCCCTGCTAATAGAAAATGAAAAAAAGCTTCTTACGACCCTCGAAGAAATGCTGCACCTGTTCTGCCCGCAGGTGATCATCCGTGATAAAATTGATTCCCTTCAAAATTCTGCCACACTTATCCAAAAAGCTAATCCCGAACTGATTTTCCTCGATATCGAAAAGGTTTGCAAGTTGGGTGTTGACGTAGTTGGTTTTTTTAACAAGATAACCTGTGAAGTTATCTTTATCACTGCTGCCACGCAATATGCCATGCAGGCCATAAA
>JAGQVF010000100.1:1125-1526 GCA_020438135.1 Bacteroidales bacterium
TTCGCGGTGAACAATGCAACCAAAAGGATCAACGAGAAAAAAGAACATAGTTACAACAAGCTATTGGTAACCAACTTTTTAAACAGTCCGGCCGATAACGACATGATCGGAATTCCCACCATCGAAGGTTTTGAGTTTATACCCATCCAGGAAATAATTCGCTGCGAAGGATTGCAGAAATGCACGCGTGTGATCACGGTCGATCGTTCAGATATTATTAGTTCATACAACCTTGGAGAATTCAGAAAAATGCTTGAACCGCACGGTTTTTACAGTCCACATAAATCACACCTTATCAATCTCAAGTTCATCCGCAAATACCACAAAGAGGGCAATATCATGCTGATAAACAACTCCTATGTGCCGGTAGCCAAACGTAAAAAAAAGGAATTCCTGAGCCA
>JAGQVF010000101.1 GCA_020438135.1 Bacteroidales bacterium
GTAATCATGGCAAGTATATGCTTCACCGTTATCACCAAAGTCGGTGTAAGACGGCCAACCGGCTTGTGCACCATCCTCGATGGCTTCCAATGGCCAGTCGCCCCAGCTATCTCCATCAAAATAGTTGTAGCCGGTACCGCGGTCAGGTCCACTGGGAGCCCCTTCAGGCCCTTTTGTCCAAACGGCACCCAGGGTTCCATCGCCATGCAGATAAAGCCTGGTTTGCATAGAGCGGTTCGACTGCGTGTCGTACCACGTATTGCCGATTGCATCTTCAGCCAGGATACTTTTTTGTTGTTGTCCGGGTGTGGTAGCATATGCTGATGCATCGTCGATCCCTTTGGTGGGTTTGGTGTGCTGAACAGCTTTCTCTCTCAGCGACTTTTCAACAACAGCCCTTTGCTGTGCAAAAACTGCCAGTCCCAGGCCTAAAACGAAAATAAAAAGTAAAGTTTTTCTCATAATTGTACTGTTTAAATGTATGAACGTATTGAATCCTCTTTATTAATCAAATATATTTTTTGACAAAGGTATGTTTTTTTAGTCCATTTCTGTTTCAAAAAATCGCTGCAAATTACGCAAGTTATTCAAAATAAGCAAGGCAACCGTAAAGCCGTATCATTCAATTGCAGATTAAAATGGCATTCCTGTGAATGCCATTTTTTCATTTCACCATCATTTTTCGGGTTACCGTATACCCATTGATGTTGATCTTGCAGAAATAGGTTGACCGAGGAAGGTTCCCATCCGACACCTGAATGGTGTTGATACCAGGCGAAACCACTCCCGGATTGTGTGTTGCAACAAGCTGGCCTGCGGTGTTGTACACTTCGCAGGAGATCGTAGACCGTTGCCCTGTATTTACATGGATCACAGCATTACCGGAGGCCGGATTTGGATATACCTGACTCACTTCAAAATCGACAGGCTGTTGATACTCATTTCCAATACCTGTAAGGAATTCAGGTTTTTGGATTTCCATGAAATAGATGAGATTTTCTGCAGGTGGATCTTCATCGCCACGAAGATGCAGGCCGGGTTCATTATCGAGTTGGTATGCGAGAAACACTGCTTCATCACTCGATGGGGACATAGCAGGATATACGCATTCGTCGTAAATATGAACAAGACCGGAAGTGAAATCGACAAATTCACCCCACCAGAGTCCTCCGTTGGGTGATCCCCTCCCCCACAGATGGCGGTAATCCTGCACCCCATTGTTGAAGGTTTCGGTAACAGACGAAAAAACGACATATATCCGGTTCAGATCGTCGACCACAAGTGTCGGCATGCTTGAAACTCCAATATAATAGAGTCCGACTTCACCCAGGATATCCCATTCATTGTTTAGATTCACATCCTGTGCCCAGCCGATGAGACTGTAATCTTCAACCAGCTCTGAATCGGGATGGCCGTATGGATCGAGTGAGTGAAGATCGTCAGAGAAAGTTTGCCGATCTTCATTCCAGTAGCCAAGACCATCCACCAGGGGAAACCAGCTTAGCGTGGCTCCGTCAGCACACATGGCACGATTTATTCCGAACACCACATGCACCTTTCCTGCAGGATCGATGGCAAGATCGTGTGCCCCGTCAGCACAGTAAAAGGTATCGGTAACGATGGGATTGTTGGGATCGAAAAGCGGATAAGGATTTTGCCAAATGATCGTTTTTTCCCATGAATCGCCTCCATCCGTTGATTTAAGTAAAAGCAGGTCGACCCATGAATCACCGGCAAGAATAGCGACCACCTCGTCGCGTGTTTCAATTTCGTAGGTATCACCACTGAAATGGGTATAATAGGTACCGTTTATCAGGTCGATAAGCTGATGTTCCGGATCCCATGTTGTTCCGCCATCAGACGAGCGGGAATAGAGAATAGCACCATCCATTTCTTCAAACAAATTACCCCCGAGGGCTTCAGGCAGGGTAAGGGTTATCAGGTGCATGACGGAATGCATCTGGCCACCGGTGGCCAATCGTGGCCACGCCAAACCAGGACTGCCGGTTGGAGGAGCCAAATCAAAAAACTGCCAGTCGCCGGTACCTTTTTCTTCGCGCCCCATAAATACAAGCCCTTCCTGGTCGGCTCCCGAGTAGTGAGCGACAATCATTTCGCCATTGCTGCCAAACGGTGCATAAGCGGGCCAGCCGGTTCGGTCATCTTCGATACGTTCGGTCGGAATTTCATCCCATTCGGTGCCGTCGAAATAGTTATAACCGGTTCCCCGGTCATCAAATCCGGAGGTATTGTAACCCAAAATCCAGGTGGCACCGATGGTTCCGTCATCATACCCATACATCCGGTTTTGCATTCCGGTATTGGTTTGGAGATCGTACCAGGTTTTCCCGATGTTCTCTTCGTCGAGCAGGGATTTCAATTTTTGGGGAGAAGTGGCTTGTTCCTGGGCTGTTGTCTGTGGGTCAAGAATTGGAGGTTTCCATTTTGCAGGATTGTTTCGCCAATCCGCAGGAGCCGATACCCTGTTTTGTGAAATGCCTGAACAGAATATGAACAGGGCGATTGAGAAAAGTAAAATCTTCTTCATGATCTTTTGTTTTAAGTGAATAATAAGAATGTTATCAAAAGACCATTAATTTACGAAAAACTATGCATGTAACTGGCTTCCAATCAGTAAAAGGCAGGTTTGAACAAGTTTACGGTAAAATACCCAACACCGTTAAAAATTTTTTCACGCTATTTATAAGCTGTGTAAATGGATGCAATACCAAAGGTAAGCGGTTGATGGCCGGTATTGCGGAAGCCAACTTTTTTTAAAACCCTGATAAAGTCTTCTCCATCAGGAAAGGTGCTAACCGATTCGGGAAGATAAGTATAAGCCGCGCTATCGCCTGAAATGAGCCTTCCCATAAAAGGCAGGATATTGCGAAAGTAAAAATTGTATAACTGCTTTACGGGAAATTTACCCGGTTTTGAGAATTCAAGAACCAGGATCATCCCATTAGGTTTTAGAACACGAAACATTTCAGCCAGACCTTTTTCGAGGTTTTCAAAATTCCTGACACCGAAAGCTACCATGGCCGCATCGAATAAGCCTGTATCGAATTGCAGGTTTTCGGAGTCTCCTTTTTCAAGAGAGATAATATGCTGCAAATTTTTCTTCAGGATTTTTTTCTTGCCTACTTCAAGCATATCTTCTGCAATATCGATTCCGATGATTTTTTGCGGATTGATCGTGACGGCCTCTATCGCCAGGTCGGCGGTACCTGTAGCAACATCCAGAATGGATGTGGGGTTTTGTTTACCGATCAGCCGGATTGCCTTTTTGCGCCAGCTATAATCGATTCCGGCTGATAGAAAATGGTTCAGAAAATCGTAACGATGGGCAATGTTATTAAACATCGTTCTTACCTGCTGTTTTTTCCCATTTTGTGTTGTCATAGCTTTATCTTCCCATTAAAATTTTCAGGTAAAGAGATGGTTTTCTGAGTTTTTTCCTCACTTCAAGATCGGTCATGGCAAGCGACAATTTTTCCTGTAATGTTTTGCTTTTTGCAGCTTTATTGATAACACCGTTAAAAAGCCATGGATATTTGATAAAATTTAAAATTTTGCTGCTAATAGCCAGTTCCTTTCCGATCATGTCGTAAACGCTCTCGTCATATTGTTTCATAAAAGTAGCCGAAAAATCTTGCGTATTCAAAGATCTAACAGCCTGTCTGGCTGCCAGCATTCCGGTAATGGCAGCGTGTCCCATACCCTCACCTGTTACCGGATCGATCAGGCTGGCGGTGTCGCCGGCCAGCATAAACCGATGGCCGGAAATGGGGCGTTTTTTATCCCAGAGAGGCAAACCATATGCTTCGACTTTAGTTACCTGTTCGGCATTTTTAAATCTTTCTTTGAGGTAAGGTTCTGTTTCAATTGCCTGAAGCATCATTGTTTTCAGGTTGATCTTCTTTTTCCTGATCCGAAACTGATCCAATCCAACACCGACATTTGCCATACCACCAGGTAATGGGAAAATCCAGAAATATCCCGGAAGCAATTTCTTTAAAAAGATCAGTTCCACATAATTCTGCTCATGAAACCCGGTAACTCCATTGAAATAGGTCTTAATTCCGGTCATGGTAAATTTCGGATCCTTGTGGATTCCACCGGGATCTTTCATAAACTTCGATCCGGCTCCGTTTGCAAAAATCACCAGTTTGGCATGAATGGTTTTTCCATCTCCTGTGCTAAGTTCTGTTCCATCCTTAAGCAATGAATAGCCTGAAACTTCACAATTTTCGAGAAGCTTCACCCCGGCCCTTTTCTTCACCTCATCAATCATAAATTGATCAAAATCGATGCGCCTAGCAATAAAGCCGGGCGGCAACCCTTTTTTAAACATGTTTTCATCAATAAACGGAAGATCAAGCTCACTGAAATTCGGGGAAACGATACGTATCCCATGAGAATGAAGCAAAAAAGGTTGTTTTGAAAGGCGAAGCAGAATGTCTTCATCAAGCAGGTTTAAGATCCCGAGAACCCAACCGCTGATCCCATCGCCACATATTTTATCACGGGGGAATTTTGCCTTATCAACGAGCAGGCAGTTGATCCCCGCCTTGTCGAGAAACAGCGAAGCAAAACTTCCGGCAGGTCCTGCTCCGACAATGCAAACATCCGTATGGATTGTATTTGTCATCTATCAACGTTTCGTTTTTTCTCTGTTTTGACCAGCCTCTGGCCGGAAATTTTCAAAAAACGGATGCAAAGATAGCTGAATATGGATTAAGATTTGTTTAATTATTTCATACAAATATTAAACATTTTTATAATATCATTGTTTTAAATGGTAATTGAACGAAAATTGTAACTTTGCGGGCTGATTTATGAAACCCGCAGATTTAAAGCAAGTAATAAGATAAAATTGATTGCACAGTGAAAGAAAAAGAAATCGTTTGCGGATTTTCAAAATGGAGCAAGGAGCAAAAACTTGAATACATTTCAAACCTGTTTGAAAATCCGGCGGAATTTGTACAAGAACTCAAAAGTTTCTATCACGAAAACCCGAAAAAACAGAAAATATTTGACGAATTCAGCGAAAACACCATATCTAATTTTTATTTCCCTTTCGGCATTGCCCCTAATTTTCTGATCGATGAAAAGGTATACCATATACCCATGGTCATAGAAGAGAGTTCGGTAGTTGCCGCAGCTTCAAAAAGTGCCAAGTTCTGGTCGGATAAAGGAGGATTTCACACCGAGATCATTTCAACTACCAAGATCGGACAGGTACATTTTATCTGGAACGGCAATTTTGAGAAACTGAAAACCTTGATGCCTGATCTGAGAGACAGGATGATGGACAGAACCAAAGGCATCACAGCAAACATGGAAGAACGAGGTGGCGGTATTACGGATATCGAACTGGTAGATATGACCCGCGAAATACCCGGTTATTTCCAGATCAAGGCAACATTTGAGACCATTGATTCAATGGGTGCTAATTTCATCAACAGCTGTCTCGAAGAATTTGCGGCCGAGCTCAAAGATTTTCTCGCTGAAAGTCCCTACTTTTCAGAAGATGAAAAACATTGTGAAGTGATCATGTCGATCCTTTCGAACTACACTCCTGATTGCCTTGTGAAATCGTGGGTAGAATGTGACATCGATCAACTGGAAGGCATTGATGAAGAACTGACAGGCGAACAATTTGCATGGAAATTTGAAAAAGCCGTGCAAATTGCAACCGTGGATGTGCATAGGGCAACCACCCACAACAAAGGAATTTTTAACGGAATTGATGCAGTGGCACTGGCCACCGGTAATGATTTCAGGGCAATTGAAGCCTGCGGCCACACCTATGCATCGAGAAACGGAAGGTACGAAAGCCTATCGGAAGTTCACATAAAAGACGGGAAATTCAGGTATTCGCTTACGGTACCGCTTGCTCTGGGAACCGTCGGAGGGTTAACCAACCTTCATCCGCTGGCAAAAAAATCACTTGAATTGCTGGGCAACCCGGGTGCTACAGAAATGATGAGGATTGCGGCAAGTGTCGGTTTAGCCAATAATTTCGGCGCAATTAAATCGCTCGTAACCAAAGGTATTCAGAAAGGCCATATGAAAATGCATTTACTGAATATTCTGAATCAACTGGGTGCAACGGAAGACGAAAAAACCAAAGCAAAAGCATATTTTGAGCAAGAGAAGGTTTCATATAATGCCGTGGATCGTTTTTTAGACAAACTGCGCTCACCTTCTCAGGTTGTAAAAGGCGTTTACATAAACAAATAATGAATTTTTACAGCAGAGGCAAATTGCTGATTTCGGGAGAATACCTTGTTCTGAAAGGAGCTACTTCACTCGCTGTGCCTCTGACGAAAGGACAAACCATGAAAGTGGATGAAACCGCCGGTGAAGGACTACTCCGGTGGCGAAGTTGCGAAATGGGAAAAGAATGGTTTACCCTTTTGATGCGAAACAGGTTCTTTGAAATTGTTGAGACTACTGATATTGGGGTTGCTGAAACGCTGATTGGCTGGCTAAAAGCAGCCAAAAGGCTCAATCCCGGGTTTTTAGACCAAACGATCAACTACTCGGTTGATACAGACCTGCAATTTTACAGGGAGTGGGGATTCGGAAGCAGTTCGAGCCTGCTGGCAAATCTGGCAGAATGGTCAGGAACAGATCCTTTTAAATTATCACGAAAAGCAACAAAAGGATCAGGTTATGACGTGATTGCAGCACGAAAAAATGAACCTTTTTATTTCAAACTTGAAAAAGAGGGGTTTGTCGCAGAAAATGCCCTTTTCCGTCCCCTATTCAGAAACCGGCTCTATTTTGTTTACCTGGGACAAAAACAAAACTCCCAAACAAGTGTGGAGGGTTTCCTGGAAAAAAGAAAACAATACAGACCGGAAAAACGCATGATCTCGGAGTTGAGCAGACTGCTTGCTGAGGCACCTTCACTTAAAGATTTTGAATACTACATGAATGAACATAACATAATCATGTCGGCTGTTTTGAAAACCCCGGATCTTAAATCGGATCGGTTCGCTGATCTCAATGGGGAGATTAAGCCACTGGGAGCGTGGGGTGGAGATTTTGCGATGATGACCTGGAATGAGGAGCCCGAACAAATCAGTACGTTTTTACATAACAAAGGCATTAGTACTTACTTTACGTTTGACGAATTGATTAAAGCATAGTGAATTTAAAAGATACATATTTGAACGAAGCTGAAATGCTTAAACAAGTGCCCGCATTTGAGGGCAGCAAAAATGTTGGATGGAAAAGTCCGTCGAACATAGCTTTGATCAAATATTGGGGTAAACGAAACGATCAGCTTCCGCAAAACCCTTCCCTGAGTTTCACTTTAAAAAATTCATTTACTGAAACTTCTGTGGAATATAGTCTGAAAAAGGATTCCGAATCTCAGATCAGTTTCAGCTTCGAAGGATCGGAAAAAACTGATTTTCATTACCGGATCATCAAGTTTACACAATCATTGTATCACTACTTACCCTTTCTTCAGCAACTGGATTTGAAGATTGAAAGCCTGAACTCATTTCCGCATTCATCGGGTATTGCCTCATCGGCATCGGCTATGAGTGCGCTGGCTCTTTGTTATACGTCGATACAATTTGATCTTTTCGGTACACCTGATAGCAAAGAGAAATTTTTAGAAAAAGCTTCATTTCTATCGCGACTTGGTTCAGGAAGTGCTGCCAGGTCAGTATTCGGGAATTTCGTACTCTGGGGAAAATCGGAAGCCATTCCCGGATCAACGGATGAAGCAGGAATTCCGATGCATTTTATTTCAAAAAATGGAGACCTTACGCTATCAGATGCCATCCTTATCACCAGCAGTGATAAGAAAAAAGTCGGAAGCAGCATGGGGCACTCTCAAATGGAAGGCCATCCCTGGGCAGAAATGCGGTATGAACAGGCCCGGGAAAATATCAGTAAACTCATTACTTCCATTCAGGCCGGAAATGATGTAAACATTATCAATATCATCGAAAAAGAAGCACTTAATCTTCACGCCCTGATGATGACATCCGCAAAAGGCTTTAGTTTGCTGAATGATAACACCTGGAAAATAATTGATGAGATTCGCAATTTCAGGAATAAAAAGAAAATATTTGTTGCATTTACCCTCGATGCAGGGCCTAATGTACACCTTATTTACAGGCAGCAGGATGCTGCCATTATAAAAGACTGGATTCAAAAAGAACTGGTAAAATATTGCGAAAACGGTTACTGGATTGATGATGAAATCGGATCAGGACCTGAGAAACTAAATTGATGGCAATGAAAAAAAACAGCAGCGAAATATTTTACGGGAAGATCATCCTCTTCGGTGAGTATGGGATCATTTTTGATTCGATGGCACTGACCATACCCTTTACACATTTTCATGGCGAACTAAGCTTTGATAACACATATAACCGGTACAAATACACCGATTATGATTTTGCCAGAAATTCGAATGCACAGCTTGAGTCATTCACCACTTACCTGCGTAAGCTTGTCCAGGAAAAAAAGATAGATGTTCAATTCGATTTTGACCGATTGATCAAAGACCTGGACAATGGACTTTATTTTGAATCGAGTATTCCGCAGGGGTTCGGTCTTGGCAGCTCTGGGGCACTTGTTGCAGCACTTTACAGTCAGTACGCAAGTAATAAAATAGCCGGTGGACGATCGGTTACCAAAGAAGAAACCCTCTCATTGAAAGAGATATTTTCAGTAATGGAATCTTTTTTCCATGGCAAAAGCTCAGGAATCGATCCGCTGAATTCATATATTCAATTTCCTTTACATATTAAATCAAGAAAAGATATCGATACGGTAGGAATTCCGAGAAACAAGATCAATGGAAACTCTGCAATTTTCCTGATCAATTCAGGCAAACCAAGTAAAACAGGCCCCCTTGTTAACCTATTTCTGGAAAAGTGTAACGATGCGGCGTATTCCGATGTGATCACCAATCAATATATACCTTTGAATAATAGTTGCATCGACCATCTCATAAAAGGGGAAATGGAACCATTTTTCAGCAACCTTGCTGAACTCTCAGCTTTGCAACACGAATATTTTCAACCCATGATTCCCGCCAGTTATTTACCCATCTGGAAAGAAGGTCTCGACAAAGATATCTTCAGTTTAAAACTTTGTGGTTCAGGAGGTGGTGGTTACCTGCTTGGATTTACAAAGGATCTTTCTAAAACCCAGGACTATTTCCATAAAAAAGAGATGGAAGTAGTTACGGTTTACAAGAACAACCGCGATTAATGAGGACAATCTGGTGAAAACAGGTTTTAATTCGCCATACCATACTTTCCTCCTTTTTTTAATTATTTTTTTCTGATTTCTCTTGCTTTTTTATTTTCAAAACTTACTTTTGTCCGCAGGAAATATAAATAACATATGTGGTATTTTCTGCAATACTTATACACACACCAATACCTGAATATCAAACGCAGGGACGAGTTTCATATCGATTTTTTAAGTATTGAATTTGAATTTTAGATTTGCTGCTTAAGTGGATCGAAATCACAATTCAATCCAGGTCAAATTAACACGAAACCAAAAGTCAAAAATCTCAAATCGTAAATTGTAAATCAAAAATCAAATAATGGAACTTCCTTTTGCAGAATCCTACAAAATAAAAATGGTGGAACCAATCCGCCGGAGCTCCCGCGAAGAACGTGAAAAATGGCTCAAAGAAGCGTACTATAACCTGTTTAATCTCCGCAGCGAATATGTATATGTGGATTTACTAACTGACTCCGGAACCGGTGCCATGAGCGACAAGCAATGGTCGGAAATGATGCTCGGCGACGAAAGTTATGCAGGCGCTTCCTCCTACCTGAAGATGAAAGAGGTGATCAAAGACCTATTTGGTTTCAATGATTTTTTACCGACACATCAGGGTCGTGCTGCTGAAAATGTTTTGTTTTCGCTGCTTGTAAAAAAAGGCGACATTATTCCCGGAAATTCACATTTCGACACCACAAAAGGGCATATTGAATTTCGTGACGCCAGGGCCGTGGATTGTACCATCGAAACGGCTTTTCATCCAACCGAATATCATCCTTTTAAGGGAAACATCGATATCGATAAATTGGAGAAAGTGCTAAACAGGCATCCGATTGAGAAAATTCCGATGATCATCGTTACTCTGACATGCAACACGTCAGGAGGTCAACCGGTTTCGATGCAAAACCTGAAAGAGGTACATGCCATAGCAAAAAAATACGGCACACTGGTGATCTTCGATTCGGCAAGGTTTGCTGAAAATGCCTATTTTATAAAAACCCGTGAGGAAGGCTATGCTGAAAAACCGATTAAGGATATCGTGAGAGAAATGTACTCTTATGCCGATGGAATGACGATGAGCAGTAAAAAGGACGCCATAGTCAACATGGGTGGCTTTATTGGTTTTGGTGATCGTGAAATGTATGAAAAAGCGAGCGTTTACAACATCATGTTCGAGGGATTTGTAACTTACGGAGGTATGTCGGGTCGTGACATGAATGCCCTTTCGCAAGGTTTGATAGAAGGCACCGAATTCGATTACCTCGAAACCCGGATCAAACAGGTTGCTTACCTGGGTGAAAAACTGAAATCACACGGGGTTCCGATGCTTGAGCCGTTCGGGGGCCACGCGATTTTTCTGAATGCAAAAGAATTTTTACCTCAGATACCGAAAGAAGAATACATTGCTCAAACCCTGGCTTGTGAGATTTACCTCGAAGGAGGAGTTAGAGGAGTTGAGATCGGAACCTTGCTGGCTGACCGTTGCCCCGACTCGCGGCAAAATCGTTATCCCAAACTTGAAATGGTGAGGCTGGCCATACCCCGACGTGTATACACCAACAGCCACATGGATTATGTTGCGGCGGCCATTGCCAATGTGTTTGAAAGAAGGCACGGGATCACCAAAGGTTTGCGGATTCTGCGTGAACCTCCGATCATGCGGCATTTTACCGTTGAGCTGGAAAGATTATAGTCATCGGAATAATAACTTTCCTGAATTATTCAGAATGAAATTCAGGCATACGATTTTTAATATATATTTGCGTTTCCAATTGAAAAAAATGAAATAAACCAGGTTCTGGAAAATCCTTAAAAAGAAATATGGAGTCTCTCTATCTGGTACTTATAATTATCCTTTTTGCCCTTGCAATTTCCGATCTGGTAGTTGGTGTTAGCAACGATGCCGTAAACTTTCTGAATGCAGCGGTTGGTGCAAAAGCCACCCATTTTAAGTGGATCATGCTGATAGCCGCCCTCGGGGTGCTGATAGGTGCAACTTTTTCAAGCGGCATGATGGAAGTAGCCCGAAAGGGTATATTTCATCCGCAGTACTTCTACTTTTCGGAGATCATCATCATTTTTCTGGCGGTTATGATAACCGATGTAATCCTGCTTGATCTATTCAACACCTTCGGAATGCCAACGTCAACAACCGTTTCCATTGTTTTTGAATTGCTTGGAGCAGCTGTTGCCGTTTCGATCATCAAAGTAACCAATGATCCGAATGCTTTGGAATTAAGCCAATATATCAATTCAGCGAAAGCCCTTGCGATTATTTCGGGTATTTTGCTTTCGGTGGTTGTTGCATTCACGATGGGAGCCATCATTCAATATATCAGCAGGCTTATTTTTTCTTTTGACTACGAAAAAAGGCTGAAATACTTTGGATCCGTATGGGGAGGGATGGCCATTAGTGCCATCACCTACTTTATACTGATCAAAGGGGCCAAAGGGGCATCTTTTATGTCTGAAGAAATTAAAACCTACATTTCTTCACATGCATGGCTCATTATTTTAATGAGCTTTGTTTTCTGGACAATTGCATTGCAGATCATTAATCTTTTCACGAAATTCAACATTCTTAAGTTTATTGTAATGGTCGGTACATTTGCACTGGCCATGGCATTTGCAGGCAACGACCTGGTAAATTTCATCGGTGTACCTCTGGCAGGATACGAATCATATAGATTGTTTCTGGCTGATCCATCGGCCGATCCCAATCATTTTTTAATGACCGACCTGGCAGGTCAGATCAAAACCCCCACTTTTTTCCTGTTGATCGCCGGTTTGATCATGGTGATCACTTTATGGACTTCTAAGAAAGCTAAAAGTGTTATCAAAACATCGGTGGACCTGGGACGGCAGGAAGAGGGTGATGAACGGTTCGGATCCACACTGCTTGCCAGGTCAATCGTCCGAAATTCAACCAATATCAATCGATCTATCAAATCGGTATTGCCACAAAAAATGCTGGACCTGCTTGACAGGCAGTTCGACCAGAAACCATTTATCGAAAAACAGAAAACACTGGGCACAAATGCACCGGCTTTTGATTTGATAAGAGCATCCGTTACATTAGTTGTGGCCAGTATTCTTATCGCCTTCGCCACCTCACTTAAACTCCCTCTATCAACAACCTACGTAACTTTTATGGTGGCGATGGGAACTTCGTTGAGCGATAAAGCCTGGGGTCGTGAAAGTGCTGTGTACCGGATAACCGGTGTAATATCAGTAATCGGAGGATGGTTCTTTACCGCATTTTCTGCGTTTGTGATCTCTTTTGTCGTGGCCTATATCATTCATCTGGGAAGTTTCGCGGGTATCCTTGTGTTGATGGCTATTGTTATTTTTGTGGTATACCGGACCCACATAATTCACCGCAGGAAATTTGAAGTGATTCCTCCAGCAGGCCTGAGCTCTGTTGAGAAATATTCTGGAAGGAAGATTGCCCGGCAATGCACGGATAATGTTTCAATGGTACTTGGCAAAATCTCGGAAATACTTGATCTGACAACTTTGGGACTTACCCGGGAAAAGTATAAAGAACTGAAAAAAGCTTATAAAAAGGTTTTGGAAGTCAATAAAGAAACAAAAATACTTAAAGACAATGTTAGCCATACCATAAGCAATCTCGAAGAAAACTTCATTGAGACGGGACATTATTATGTGCAGGTTCTCGACTATTTGCGGGAAATAGCACACAGCATTACTTTTATAACCAAACCGAGTCTTGATCATATAGATAACAATCACAAACCGCTGATCGATTCACAATCGAAAGATTTGATGGAACTTACCGGTAAAATCCGTGTTTTTATTACCCATATCGGCAATGCTATAAATGCCTCGGATTTTAACAGAATTGATAGCCTGATCAAGGATCAGCAAACAATACTTGAATTTCTGGATATCGTGAGAAAAAATCAGGTTAAGCGTATTAAAGCAAATGAAGTTGGTACGCGTAACAGCATGTTGTATCTCAATGTCCTGGCGGAAACCAAAAACCTGCTTTTGCAATTGATCAACCTGATTAAAGCCCAACGCGACTTTTCGGAGTTCATCCTGCAGAATTCAAAAAAATAAACAGTTTTAATAAATCCAACCCGACTGATGGATGAGGGTCCAGTTGCGTGCCCAGTCATCGTATAAAAATGCGCCTTTATAGGAAACTGTATTAAACCAGGCATCAGGCACTTCAACCAAATTATCGGTAATATTTCCTGAAGGTAAAATTCCATAACCTGTATCTGTTATTTCAATACCCGGATCAGACACAACATTTTGAGCATCTGAAAAATAGGCAGCAATTATCTGATTATATGAATCGACATTTACACCTGTTTCGGCGTATACCCTGAAAATATCAGATGCAACATTTGAGGCAACGTTATAAAAAATATTGTTTTGCATAACGAGGTTCTCCATCTGGAACTGGTCAAAACTATTGTTATAATTTTGCTTGAACTGTAAATAAATACCGCTGTGTTGATTAACCAGGATTGAATTACCCAGGTGACCTCCGGCAAAATTATTGAACTGAACGGCCCGATTGGTAATATTGCTACCCCTACCGATAAAGGTACAATTGAAGAGTACCGGAATGGTAAAAGGTTGCCCAAGTTCCGGATCGATACCACCACTGCATTCAAGGAGTAAATCCCCCTCTGAGGGATCCTGAATACCTAACCAGAATTGTCCGCGACCATTGTAACCCAGGTCACAGTCGAAGGCATCATCGCCGTTAAAGGCAGATACCACAAACCGGCAATCAACCGAACCTCCAAAAAATTCAATACCATCGTCGTTGTTAGAGATCACCTCAATGTATTCAACAGTTGTTTTGTTGCCTACTCCACCGAATGTTATGCCGTTGATCTCGTTTTCACTGCCGATGTTTGTTCCACCGTGTCGGACAGAAACATAGCGAATGATTCCGGAGTTATCTTCAGGATCGGGACCTCCAAAAATGCCTCTGGGCTCAGATATTGGAATGCCTTCAATATGGCCTTCATTAAACTCATTATTTAAAGGTGCATTTCCAAGAATGATCAATCCTCCCCACAAACCTTTTGCAAAAACAGGAACGGAACCTTCCAGGTCGTCGCCCTCACAGGTAAAAATGATGGGGTTTACGGATGAGCCTGATGCAATCAACTTACCACCTCGGGCAACTATCAGGGCACTGGCATTTTCGCCCTGACCGGTCCGGGCTTTGATAACCGTACCGGGTTCGATGGTAAGCGTTTGACCATCGTTTACAAAAACAAATCCGTCAAGCAGGTAGGTTTTGTCGGAAGTCCATGTGGTTGTGCCGGTTCCGGATCCATTGTCTCTGACTAATTCCGAATTTTCACCGATTACAAAATCGCTTTTCCGGCTGCAAGCAGATATTGCCAAAATAACAACTGCGATGATGCTGATGTATAGAGATGATTTACTCATATCTTAAAATTTGACCTCCACGTTCAGGAATATATATTGCTCATTGGATTCGTTTTGTGCATACGGGAACCAATCCTGATAATTTAAAGCAAGTTTGACATTATCGATGGGGGTAAATTCGATACCGCCAATCACTTTACTGCCATCATCAGAAAGGCTCCATGGAATTTCTTCTCCCTCGGGGGTATTTGAAGAAACTTTGTCGTACCGTCCGAAAACCTGCCATTTTTTAACAAAGAACCATGAGAAATAAGCCGAATAACCATATCGCTGTTGATTTTCAGTAAAATCATCATTGGTACGAAGGTGATACTCAGCACCTGCAATAAACCTGTCCTCCAATTTATAACCTAAAAAAGCCGATGCAGTAGACATGACTTCACTTTTATCGGCATAATCATAATATAACCGGGTAACAAAATTGTATCCCGGATATATAACCATTCCGGCGGCTGTTTTAAAGGTATTGTCGGTTTGTAACCGGGTATAGCCTTCACCATTGCTCAATGTAATATCAACCGAAAACCAATCCGTAACATGATATTCGGCAGAAGCCCCAAGGTCGGCAGAAAATCCAAATCGGTACGCATCGGCATACGATTTTTCAATATATCGATGTGCCCAGTATGTTTCCTGCAATTTAAAATGCAGCATGTCAATAATTCCAAAATTGATTTCCAGTTTTTTTCTTTCGTATTTCAAAAGAGCATTTTTGAAGTATGCATATCTGCGAATAAGCGAAAATTCAGACAGATCTTCCGGGCTTCCTATATCAAGCTTTACGTTGGCACTGAAATAGTTGCTTAATTGTCTTTTGTATCCGAAATAAGCACGTTTAATCTCAAATGCAGAAGCATTATCACCTGCATTTAGTTCCGAATGAAAATTGCTAAAAATCCTTCCATAAACAGTTCCGGGAACGTTAATTAAGGTATCACCTGCAATTCCGGTCCTGCCAATCAATAAAAGAAGAAAAAGAACCAGATGGCTCCTGTATCGCTTGTAATCTCTCCTCATGTAAGTGTGTTTGTAAAAACAAAAATAACTTTAATGAACAAACAAGATGAATTTTTTGATCGCTAAATCACATATTTCACGTCTGATTTCTAATATTGCAGAAATTGGCCAATTGAAAAACAGCCGTTAGAAATAAAAAAATTAACATTAAATTAAGCTGAGTTTAATACTAATTTAAGGCCGTATAAAACCGAATCTGACGTGATATAGTTAATATTGCAGCTTGTATTTAGTAAACAAAAACAAATGGAAACGATCTACCTGATCTTTGTTGTTGTACTGTTTGCCCTGGCTATTTCCGACCTTGTGGTAGGTGTGAGCAACGATGCGGTCAACTTCCTGAACTCAGCCATCGGTTCGAAGGTTGCACCTTTGAAAGTCATTATGGTAATTGCAGCCGCAGGTATCCTTGTAGGAGCCACCTTTTCAACCGGAATGATGGAGGTGGCACGAAAAGGGATATTTCACCCACAGCATTTTTACTTTTCGGAGATCATGATCATATTTCTGGCGGTAATGATCACTGACGTTATTCTGCTGGACACGTTTAACACCTTTGGAATGCCAACCTCTACAACGGTTTCGATCGTTTTCGAATTACTGGGCGCGGGCGTGGCTATTTCGATGATTAAGATTTTCACTCAGGCCGATGCCCTCCCGATCAGCGAATATATCAATTCAGCCAAAGCATTGGCCATTATTTCCGGAATTTTGCTGTCCGTAGTCATTGCATTTTCAATCGGTGCAATTGTACAGTATATTGCGCGGCTTTTATTTACCTTCAACTACAAGAGGAACTTACAATATTTTGGGGCTATCTGGGGTGGATTTGCAATTACAGCCATCACGTATTTTATGCTGATAAAAGGGGCAAAGTCTGCATCTTTTATGTCGGAAGAAACTGTAATGTTCATCAAAGAAAATTCTTTTCAGATCATTGTTTATGGTTTTATCGGATGGACAGTACTGCTCCAGTTATTTGTTTGGTTAACCAAATTAAACATTCTCAAGTTTATTGTAATGGTAGGGACATTTGCCCTGGCAATGGCCTTCGCGGGTAACGACCTGGTCAACTTTATCGGGGTGCCGCTTGCAGGGTATGAATCCTATAAATCGTTTATAGCCAATCCGGGAGCTGATCCAAACCTGTTTTACATGAAAGACCTTGCGGGCGCTGTAAAAACACCTGGGTTCTTTCTTCTGATTGCTGGTTTTATTATGGTTCTTACGCTTTGGTTCAGCAAAAAGGCCCGTTCGGTAACAAAAACCGAGATCAACCTGGCCAGGCAGGATGCAGGTTACGAACGTTTTGGATCTTCACTGCTTGCAAGATCAATGGTAAGGTTAACCAACAATATTTCAGCCTCCATCGGTTCGGCGATACCATCATCACTTCAAAGCAGACTCGACAAAAGATTTGATCAGACAGACTATAAAAAATCGCAGCGGGCACTTGGTAAAGATGCCCCTTACTTCGACCTGATCAGGGCATCAGTAAACCTGGTGGTGGCCAGTATTTTGATCTCATTTGCCACTTCATTGAAACTTCCGCTTTCAACAACCTATGTAACTTTTATGGTGGCCATGGGAACATCCCTCAGCGACAGAGCCTGGGGACGAGAAAGCGCCGTGTACCGTATTACCGGCGTATTTTCTGTGATCGGAGGTTGGTTTTTTACAGCCTTTTCCGCATTTATCGTCTCTTTTCTTGTTGCGGTTGTTATTTTTTATGGAGGATTTGTTGCCATGATAGTATTACTCGCATTGGCACTTTTCTTTGTTTACCGGACACACATTCTGCATAAAAAGCGCTACGCCGAATCAGAAGCATTGGAAAACATCAGCGACGAATTGGTTGATGGATTAAGAATTGCAGATCGTGCTTCAGCAGAAATAGTTCAAACCTTAACGAAATTTTCCGAAATCCTTGGAATGGCAATCCAGGGTCTTGCTGAAGAAGATTTAAAGCTGCTTCGGAAAGCATTTCGCGAACTTGAACGGATCAGCCGGAAAACCAAAGAACTTAAAAACAGCATCAGCGACACAATCAACCACCTGGAAGAAAATTCCATCGACACAGGTCATTTTTATGTTCAGATACTTGATAATTTACGTGAGATCAATCATTCAATCAATTATATCGTAAAGCCAAGTCTCGACCATGTCGACAACAATCATAAATCATTCATCCCTGAACAAAAGGAGGAACTTTTCGATATGACGCGAATGATCCGTGAACTGATCGTTGAAATAAACCATACGATCAAAAAAGGAGATTATGATTTGATTAACGACCAGGTTAATAAACAACAGAAGATTATAAAATACATTGATACAAGCCGCAAGAAACAGGTAAAAAGGATCAAGGCAAATGAGGTAGGTACGAGAAACAGCATGCTATTTCTGAGTATTTTGGCCGAATCAAAATCAATGCTTCTTCAGCTAATTAACCTGCTGAAAGCACAAAGAGATTTTATTTCATTGGCTAATGGTGTTGGCAAATCACCTGACGATCAGGTGACGGAGAAAATTAACTTAACAAAAAATTAATATTGGCTTAAAATTGACTTAACAAGTGGCCGGTATTTTTGTATCCTAAAATAAGATAAAAATGAAAAAGTCAATTTTCGCAATATTATTCTTCGCAATACTTGGTTTTACCTATGCCGGCAATGAAGGTGAAAAATCAACCGAAGCATCTGCAAGCGCTCCTGTTGAAATGGTAAATCTGGAGGGAACCGTAGTCGATCTCGATTCAGGTGAAGCTTTAACAGGCGTTGAAGTAACTATCGAAGGAACGGATATCTCAGTTTATACCGATTTCGACGGAAACTTCGAGATTAAAGATGTGCAACCGGGTAATTACAACCTGATCGCTTCTTACATCTCATACAAGAACAGCTTGGTTGAAAACTATCATGCTGACAAAAAAGACAACAAAGTCGATATCAAACTTCAGGCTTCGAAATAATAGAGAATACAAGTCATACAAATACAAAAGAGCATCGCATTGGTGATGCTCTTTTTTTGTCATCCAAGTATTGAAATGTCGCCAGATGAACCTCTTACTTAACTCCCCGAATAAAGAGGGCATTGATACAAAATAGCAACAGGAGAAGGCGACTAAAAACCTGCTTCATTTATCCTGATGTTGCCTATGGGTAAATTTCATCGGTAGCAGTCTTCTCAATGGGCTTATCAATGGTATATCTTACCTGTTAACAAGGTTTTGCCACCATAAAAAAAGATCTTTCTGCATGGCAAAAAGACCTTGTTGTTATTTATTTGATACGGCTTTAATACTTCCGTTCGCTGGTCAGATTTCCATCTTTATCGAACATTCTCCAGGTTCCGGTTTTCTTACCCTCTTTGTAGTGCATTTCATAGAGCAGGGTGCCTTTATCGTCCCAGATGAACCAATCACCGTCTTTCAGGTCGTTTTTGTAGCGGGCTTCTGCCACTTTGGTACCATATAAATTCCAGTTGATCCAGAGGCCGTCTTTTTTCCCTTCTTTATATGAGCGCTCTTCATGCTTCTGCCCGTTTTCAAAAAAAGTTATAACCGATCCGTCTTCGAGGCCATTGGTAATATTCATTTTCACTTTCGGTTTTCCATTTTCATAATATTCAGTATGGGAACCTGTGTATAACATATCTTTTTTGAAATACCGACCATCTTTGTATTCCAAATCCTGCCCGTTTACCAATGTAGAAATTAGCAGGATGAATGTAGCTAAACCGATATATTTTTTCATTGTGTCGCGTTTACAAGTGTAATTTTCTGAAAAGAGATTATAAAATTAGTGATTTATTTTATCGTGTACGAAATTCCGGCTTTGAAGGTTTGACCCAGACTAAACTCTTCGTAAATATATTCTTTGTTTTTATATTCCTGGGTTTGTTTATAGGATGCATTGAGCAGGTTTTCCATTTCCACTTTCACTTTAAAACGTTCACCCAAACCTTTGCTGAGGTTAAATGAAAGATCGGGCCGGGGTTGCTGGTACACATCCGGGGTGCCTTTTTTCATCACGATAACCAGGATAGGTCCGGTTACATTAAAAACCAGGTTCGATTCCAGTTTAAGTTTTTCGTTTTCGTAATTCAAAAAAGAATTTACGATGTAGGGCGCCTGACCAAACATTACCCGGGTGTCGCTGGCAGAAGGATCAACAGCCAGTTCCGATTCATATTCTTCTCTATCCTTTTTAACCACCGATTGCACGAGGGTTATATTTACACCAAACCTGAAGTTTTTAAGGGCATTGATAAAATCGAGCTTTTTTCGGAATTCGGCTTCAAAACCATACACATTTGCCTCTTTCGCATTGAACCATGAAAGTTCCGGGTTAGGGGCAATCGGATTATCCACCACCTCAATGGCATCTTTAAAATCTTTATAGAAGCCACTGATCGAAAGCACTTCGCCGGGACGCATAAAATATTCCCAGCGGAGGTCGAGGTTATCGATCACGCTACGTTGCAAATCGGGATTTCCAAGCCAAACCACACCTCCCTGAAAATCGAAGGATGAAAAGGGTGAAATTTCACGAAAAGTTGGTCTGGCAATCGTGCGGTTATAGGCGATTCGCACATTCATATTCTCTTTCAGGTTAAAAATAATGTTAACAGAAGGCAACAAGTCGGTTTCATTAATTTCGCCGGCTTTTTTTGATTTATCTAGGCTTTCTGATTTCATATCCGTATTTTCGACACGTGCACCAGCGATGACCCTGATTTTTCGCGCAACAGCCATATCCACCATGGCATATCCCGAAATGATATTCATGATTCCGTCGTACATATTTACGCTGTCGGTTGCATTCTTCACATACAAACCAAAGTTGTTAAAATTGGACGGGTTATATGTCGGGTAGTTGATCCCGATATATTCATCCTGCAGGTAGTCAGTAACATTTCCGTTATAGTAACTTCCGGTTTTTGTATCATAATCCATTCGTTGCTCTCTGAACTCCCTGTTTTTGCTGAGAAATTCTCCGCCAAACATCACTTTGGAAGCAAGGCCCAATGATTCGAAAGGAAGTTCGAAATCAATCTTATTATCAAAATTCGATTCTTCCATATTTCTGGCATACCGGGCAGGCAAAGCATATTTTGAAGGTTCAATCTGGTATTCGGCTGATGTACCAGCCAGGTCAGGATAATAACTATTAGAGAAGAAACGCAGATCCGGTTCATCCTGGATGGAAACGGTGTAGGAACTCATCCATTTGAGTTTCATTTTTCCGGCATCCGGGAAAAAGTGATCTCCTTTGATCTGGCCGGCCGTTATGGATCGTTCCAGAAATTGCAATGCCCGTGTTTCGAAAAACATACCGATTTCGTCAGATGATTTCGGTCCGACCAGATACCGTGCAGATTTTTCTCCACTTTGGTTCCTGATAACATTCACACCAATTTTATGGTTGTCGGATAATTTTAAGCTTCCGGTAAGCAAACCACCGATCAACACTGTGTTAACGCCCCTGCTGTCGGTGTATGAGTATTCTTTGTTCAACACATCGGAAGCTCCGATCAGTTTATAAAATCCCTGTGTCCCATCATCATAAAAGGTGTTTTTATTGCGATAACTTAAGCCGACATTAAATCCGAATGGCTTACCCAAAAATTTGGTTTGGTTCCCAACAGAGAAACTATAACTCTGATTCATGAAAGGAGACTCCTGAATCGGTGCCATGATCTTGTTTAATTGCATGGTTTGCTGGGTCAACATTGCATAATTGTCGGGTATGGCAGGGGGCAGGTCGGTAGGTTTTAAAGGGAAATCGCGGGTTCCATCATCCATTCCAAGCCAATCGGTATTGCCTCCTTCATAGGTTAAAAACTGATCGTTGAATGTTGTATTTATATTGTACCCGAAATCTGCAGATAACTGCATATTAAAATCCTCCGGGAAATCTTTGGTAATGATATCAACCAAACCGCCGGTAAAATCACCGGGCAATTCAGGAGTAAAAGTTTTATAAACCAGAATATTTTCGATGGTATTGGTAGGAAAGATATCCATCTGCACCGTATTTTTATTGGGGTCGAGGCCAGGTATCACGGCACCGTTCAGCAGGGTTTTGGTATAGCGGTCGCCCAATCCCCGGATAAAGATATACTTACCATCCACCACGTTGATTCCTGTTACCCTTTTCAAAGCTCCGGCGGCATCACTATCACCTGCCCTTTTTATTTGCTGCGATGAAATACCATCAAGCACAGTAGCTGATTTTTGCTGCATGGTTAAAAGGGCCGATTCGGTATTTCGGATGGCTTTGGCACTCACTACGATTTCTTCAAGGCCCAAACTCACAGGCGACAATTGAATATTGAGCTGTGTTACCTCTCCGGCTGTTATCTCAACCTCTTCAATATACTTATCATCGTAAGAAATATAAGTGCAACGAATTCTATAAGTACCCTGATCAACGCCCTCTATGGAATAATTTCCATCCAGATCGGTTGATGCACCTTTCAATGTTCCTTCGATCAGAATGGCCGCTCCAATTAACTCCTCTCCCGTGGAGTTATCAATAACTTTTCCTCTTAAAATTCCTTTTTGAGCAACTGCAACTCCCTGTCCAAGAAGAATCATTGCAAACAAGAGGATCACTGTGTTTTTCATACTTCAGAAATTGTAAAAAATAAAAAATAGTAGCCCTGTTACAGGCTACTATTCTTTAGAAATCATACTAATTACTATATTTTTTATTACTCTCCAACATTATAAAAAATGTTGTTCATGAATGTGAGATCACCATCCTGGAACCGGTTATAGCTGCATTGACCGTCGGCGAGCAATTCAATATCGACGCCTTTGGCCTGGTTGAGGAAAATGGAGTTAACATAGTGTCCACCTGCATTATCCCTCATGGTGATCAAACGTTTACCGGCATCCGCTCCACGACCGATATAAGTTGCATTGTAAATTTTAGGTGTTGCATACGGAGTTCCGTCTTCAGGATCTGTTCCACCATCGTGTTCGCCGATACGATCACCTTCAGCAGGGTCCTGGATGGCAACCCAGAACTGACCATATCCTCTGAATCCTTCATCATAATCGAAGCAATCGTCACCTACAAAAGTGATAATCGCATTTTTAACCCTGGGCGTACC
>JAGQVF010000102.1 GCA_020438135.1 Bacteroidales bacterium
GATACTGGTCTGTTTGTAAAGCAAAATCACATTGTTGCTGTTGTTCGGATCTTCTTCCAATACCTTCAGGGCATATTCGACCTGCGTATATGAACTGGTTGTATGATCATCGATGATGTTATGCAACGCTGATTTTAAAGCATTTCCACTCAATCCTGCAGTTCCGTCATAATATCCTGCAGGAATTTGTCCTGAGATTGTAAACGATTGAAATACAGTGAATAAAAGTAATAAAAGTGTGTAGTTAGTTTTTATCATAATCGATCTGAAAAATGGTTGGCAAATATAAAAAAATAAATAGCCAATCGAGTAGCAAATTTGGTTTAAGTTATTCTTAAATAATAAACTTGTTCACTGTTCCCAATACTTATTTTCGGCCGAAATCGGCGGGGATTTCTCCCCAGTATGCCGTTTCCCATTTAATGATGGGGTTTGCGTATGAGTTGCTGCGAAGCCAGGTCAGAGCACGATCGACCATTTCAAAGAGAATTTTGTTTTCTGTGGTTTTTTCGAGTTTGGTATTCACCTTTTTATTTCTGACCCATGTGATGGCTGTTTTTGAATCGGAATATACGGGGGCATTGCTATTTTTTTGTTTGAGCAGGGCAAGTCCGTGAACCAGGGCAAGGAATTCACCAATATTTACGGTACCTTGTTGAAACGGTCCTTGCCTGAATAATTCATTTCCTGTTTTTGTATTTACACCGCGATATTCAAGAATGCCGGGATTTCCGCTGCATGCAGCATCCACTGAAATGCTGTTTAGGTTGGGCATACCTATCCTGGCCTTGTCTTCTTCTGAAAATTCGATGACTCTTTTATCATTTCCAATGTAATTCCAGGGGCCTTCGTTGTAGGCTTTTTCTGCAATATCTTTATTGGTAAAGGATTTATACAATGCATTATCAAAACCCTGAACCTGTTTATTACAGGAATCCCAGGAATCATAAACACCGGGATTTTCTCCTTTCCAAACGACGTAATATTTAGTTTTTTTTGCCATAAAAAAAGCTCTACAAGGAGTCAATCCCTGTAAAGCAAGTTTTTACAATTTCTTTTAAAGGTGATCTTACGATTTTTTCAGATCATAGGTTTTTTTTGCACCATATGCCGACCCAAGAACCATCATGATAATCAGTCCGCTACCGATGGGTGCTCCACCGCCAACAGGTGTATTACCTGAGCCGGGTGCACCGCCACCGTTTGGATGGGGTGGGTTTTGTGCCGGAAGCAAAAATGGAAGAATGCTTAGTCCTACAATCAGGCAGGTAGTTTTAAAGAGCTTTTTCATTGGATTTTATTTTTCAAATTATATATCTTTTTCATTCCATAAGTGGCTCCAAGACTCATCAAAATCACTAAACCACTACCAACGGGCGAACCTCCACCAACGGGATCACCAGTGGGGCCTCCTCCCGGATCGGGTGGGTTGTCTGCAGAAAGCTGTCCGGTAAAAACCGGAACCAGTAAGAACAACAGTACGACAAAACAAACAGTAAGAAACTTCTTCATATTTTTGTTTTTATCTCCTTAACAATTTTTTTGTGGTAATAATCAGCCTTTAAATTCGCGACAAATTTAGCTGGAAATTTAGAGAACTCCAAATATACAACTATTTTTTTTAAGCCCTGGTGATATTTTACCTTTAATTAACAATTTATTCAATTTTACGGTAACTATAGAATTTTACAATTTGCAATTCCGGGTAACCTTTATTTCATAATTTTGAAACATATTTTAAAGTAATATGGAAAGTGAAAAATCAGGCAGAAATTATCGGGGTTCAGCCAGGGGTAAAACGGGCGCACCGCCGAAACGGAAACCGGTAAAAACAAATAGAGCTGAGCCGGGAAATGATACGATCAGGTTGAACAGGTACATTGCAAATGCAGGAATTTGTTCCAGACGGGAAGCCGATGAGCTTATCAAGGCAGGCGTGATTCGTGTAAATGGTGAGGTGGTAACCAGCCTTGGTACAAAGGTGTTGCCGGGAGATAAAGTGCAATACGAAAACCAAACCCTTAAAACAGAGAAGAAATATTATGTTTTGCTCAATAAACCCAAGGATTTTATTACAACTACTGACGATCCTTTCGAAAGGAAAACAGTAATGAACCTTATTAAATCAGCATGTCGCGAACGAATTTACCCTGTGGGCCGGTTAGATAAAAACACCACGGGTTTACTACTATTTACCAACGATGGTGATCTTGCTAAAAAATTGACCCATCCGAGGCATAGAATCCAGAAGATTTATCACGTTGTGCTGGATAAACATTTGGCGAAACATGATTTTGATTCTGTTCTCAAGGGGATTCAGCTCGACGATGGTTTGATTAAAGCTGATAAACTGGCGTATGTTAAAGATAGTCAGAATAAAAATGAAATTGGTATCGAATTGCACTCCGGAAGAAACCGGATTGTGAGAAGGATTTTTGAGTCGCTCGGTTATAAAGTTCTTAAACTCGACAGGGTTTCGTTTGCCGGACTTACCAAAAAGGATCTTCCAAGGGGAACATGGCGATACCTCGATCAAAAGGAGATCAGTTTTCTCAGGATGAAGTGAGGGTTGGTTATTTAAAGTGTTTCTAAATTGTATAAATCAGGTGTAAATCTTATTGTTAGTTAAGAATAACAGGTAATTTTGTGCAAAATTTTATATAAAAAACTATGAGAGGAAATATTGTATTATTAATTATTGCTTTGGCAATCTTTGCCGGTTGCAGTAACAATCAGCAGACACCAGTTGACGAGCCTGTTACAACTGAAGAAAACGTTGATCAGGTACAAAAATTAACTGTGGCTAATTTCGATGAAATGGCGACAGATCTGGTTGGTAAAGAGATTGAGATCAAGGGTTTGGTAAATCATACCTGTAAACATGGTGGAAAACGTATGTTTATCGTGGATGAAGGAACGGATGCCAGCGTTAAGATCGAAGCCGGTGAAAATGTATCCGGTTTTGATGCTGAACTGGAAGGTAGCGAAGTACTGGTTAAAGGAATAATTGCAGAAATGGTTATTGATGAAGCCTACCTCAATGAGTGGGAACAGGAAGTTATGAATGATGCTGGTGAAGACCTCAAAATTCATGATGGAGACCATATGGCGGAAGGTGAAGAAACCGAAGCTGAAGAAAATCTCAGAAAGATTGAAAATTACCGCAATATGATGAAAGAATCAGGAAAAGACAAACTTTCGTTTTATTCGGTGGAATGCATCAGTTATGATGTAGTCCCTCCTGCAACCGAAGAAGAGTAAAAATTCAGGGCCGGTCGGATACCGGCCTTTTTTTACCTTTCATTCGCCCTTGCTTTTTAATTTGTGGTTTTAATTTAATTTATCGCTTCGAAAGTCAGAGATATGAAGATCAAATGGCGGAAATGGAATCGTGCGATTCACAGAGATTTGGGTTATATATTTTTCGCAACGACCATCATTTATGCGATTTCTGGCATTGCAGTAAATCATATAAAGGAATGGAATCCCAATTATAATATAACTGTTCGTGAGGTGCAATTGAACCTCCCGGAGCAGAAGGAATCAATCAAAAAAGACATGATCATCGAAGCACTCAAAACGATCGGTGAAGATGAAAATTATAAAAAACACTATTTCCCTGATCCTTCTGTTTTGAAAATATTTTTAGATGGAGGCAACATTCAGGTTGATCTTACCAATGGTGCTGGCTATCTCGAAAAAATCAGCCGAAGGCCCATCCTGCATGCGGTCAATTTTTTACATTATAATCCCGGCAAATGGTGGACATTATTTTCAGATATATTTGCCGGTGCCCTTATCCTGCTTGCTATTACCGGATTATTTATCCTGAGAGGGAAAAATGGAATTAAACGCAGAGGGGCAATCCTGACAGCCCTGGGCATTATTATCCCACTTCTATATCTCATTCTATTCTATTGATCCCGGGTGGTTCGGATCACTTTTTCCTGTTTAAAATCCCGGGTAAAGTTTTATTTATAAAGAATTGTGACTTTTTACAGGGAAAATTTTTTTTTCCCGGAAAAATATTTAACTTGCGCCCGGGTTAAGCTAATAGAGTAAAAAAGGTGCATTCAACTATCTAGCGTAGAGGCGTTTAGTGGATTCAAAACCAGGTTGAGGTTGCACTTTAAGTCAAGGTAAATAGGTAAAATAGTCTTCATTAAGAGACAAATTGTGCATTTCGATGCATGGTACAATCATGACTTTATATGTCGCTTAAGAAAATTGAGGAGAAGCGTCAGGGGGATCAGTACACACAAGAGGATAATTCAGAAAAATCCAATGAAAAGCTGACCGGTAATGCTGATAAAAAACTTTTATCAGGCACGGTTCAGTTTTATGAGGATATACTGACATCTGTTCCCGACACCTTCATTGCCATTTATAATAAAACCGGCAAGCATCTGGAGGTATGGATTGATCATGCATTGATTGAAAAAACCGGTCTGGATGCTTCGTATCTGAAGGGAAAAACTGTTTCAGCGGTGTATTCAAAAAAGGCTTCATCGACCCTTGAGCAACACATTTCATCAATTTCAGAAAATGGAGAAAAGACGAGATTTAACCTGTTGTTGGATCTTCCCCAGGGAAATTTTAATTTTCACGTACAATTATCGTTATTGCCTGCGAAATCGAAAGAACAGGTAAGCATTGCTGCAGTTTTTGTGCTCCTTTCAGAGCGGAACGTTGAACACGATGAACATTTTCAGGCAAAAGCAGAGACTGATTTTTTAGAACCCGGGCAGCAATCGGTTTGGATTGAAACCAATCCCAAAGGTGTAATTTCACGGGTTAGCGATGGATTTGTGAAACTTTCGGGGTATTCCGAAGAACACCTTCAAGCCTATAAGATATCCCATCTCCCCATGATAGAACCTTCCGATTCAACATCTTTTGATGCAGTCATTAAAAAATCAAATAGTGCGGAAGCTGTTTCAGGTTTTGAATGGGAATGGCAAAACAAGAACGGCTTAAGAATCTGGTCGCAGGTCAGCATCATTCCCAGATATGAAGATAGCTTTATCAGGGGATTTCAATTTATTTTTACTGATATTTCCTCAAGGAAAAAACTGGAAAATGAATTACTCAAAAGTAAACAGACCTATAAAACCGTAATCGAAAATGCCGGTGAAGCAATTTTTATCCTTCAGGATGATCGGGTAAAATTTTGCAATACCCGTTGGGTTGATCTATTGCAGGTGCCGATGGATCAGTTATCTTCTGGTCCTTTTTCCGGATATGTTCATCCTGAGGACCGTGAACAGTTCAATTCGTATTTGGTAAAAGGAAACAAGCAGAACAATTTTAAAGAGTTTAATTTCAGGGTAACCACCTTGCAAAATGAAATTAAATACCTGCACACTTCGGCTACCCTCATTGAGTGGCAAAATATGCCTGCCATGTTGTTTTATGCCACCGATTCAACAGCCCTTTTATCAAAGGAAAAGCAATTGAATGTTACGTTGCAAAATGCAGATAACCTGTTGGATTTCATTTGGGAGCTTTCTGATATTTCCTTACACGATAATGCCTTTGAATTAATTTGCAATAAACTGTTCAGGTATGCAGAAGCACATGCTGTTCTCATTCTCACCTACGAAAATCATTCAGATTATCCGACTATAAAAGCTTTTACGGCCATTCCCGAACTAATAGATAAACTTAAAAATGCCATTGATTCGACTGAAAAAAATCATCCTTTTGAAAAGGGACTTGGTCATGTCAGAAATATATCGTTTGGCAAGGTTACCAAATACAGTGATGGTGTTTTTGAATCGGGTAATGGTACTGTTCATGCCACCGTTATGAAACGGATCGGTGAGCTTGTGAAAACCAGCGGTATATATGTGTTGGGGTTTGCCATGACCGGTAAAATTTATGGCAATGCGATGTTGTTTATGCCCGAAGGCAAAATCCCTCAAAAGCAATATGTTTTGGAAAGTATTGCCCGGTTGAGTGGAGGATGGTTAAGTCACCGAATGGCAGCAGAGCAGCTGAGATCAAGTGAGAAAAAATACCGGCGTGTTTTTGATTCATTACTCGATGTGTATTTCAGCACCGATATAGATGGAATAATTACGGAAGTAAGTCCATCGGTAAAAGATTTCACGGGTTATGAACCTGTTGACCTTATCGGAAGACTCATTACCGATTTTTATTCAACTGACGAATCATATGAAATATTTAACAGGAAGCTGTTGCAGCTTGGGCGGATTACAGATTATGATATTCAATGCAATCATAAAAACGGTGATATTATTCATGCATCGCTGAATGTGAAGCTGGTGTACGATGCAAATGGTCGTGTTGCTGGTTCAGAAGGATTTTTACGTGACATTTCCAGTCGTAAAAAGGCCGAGGAAAAATTTCTAAAAAGCGAGCAAAAATTCAGAACGCTTGCCGACTTTACATATGATTGGGAATACTGGATTTCCAATGAAGGAGAAATCCTGTATATGTCACACTCATGTGAAGAGATTTCCGGTTATTCGGCCAGGGAGTTTATCTCTAATCCGGCTTTGCTCAGGAAGATCGTTCATGAAGATGATTACGATACATATCAAACCCATGCTAAGTTTGCTGAAACCCCCGGATCGGATGAAGTAATCAATTTTGATTTCAGGATTATATCCAGAAATCACACGGTTAAATGGATTAACCAGATCAACAGAGAGGTTTTTGATAATGAGGGGAATTCCCTTGGAAGAAGGATCAGCAATCGTGATATTACAGAAAGGAAAATATCCGAACAGGAATTGCGTAACAGCGAAGAACGATTCCGTACATTGTTTTACGAATCCCCTGACGCTATTTTTGTGGAAGATTTTGATGGTGTTATTCTTGATGTCAATCCAGCAGCCTGTGATTTGCAGAAGATGACCCGCGAAGAGCTTATTGGCAGGAATATCACAGACCTTATCCCCGAGGAACATAAAGAAAAGGTGGTTGAGGATTTCCCGAAATGGTTGACGGGTGAAGTTAAAAATTATAAAGGTTTTCTGCTGAAGTCAACCGGACAGATAATACCGGTCGAAATTCATGGTAGTCAAATCAACTATTCCGGTCGGAAAGCATTGTTGTTCATCGTCAGAGACATTACCGAGGTGGTTGAAAAAGAGAAACAACTTCGTGAGTCGATCGAAAGAGCTGAAGAAGCCGATATGCTGAAATCTGCTTTTCTGGCCAATGTATCTCATGAAATCCGTACACCCATGAATGCCATTATCGGATTTTCGGAAATCCTCACCAACCAGGATCTCTCTAAAAAGGAACGGGAAGAGTTCATCCAATATATAACCCAGGGAAGCAACACCCTGATGAATCTGATTGAAGATATCATTGATATCACAAAGATCGAAGCCGGGCAGATCAAGGTTGAATTTGAGGACTGCAACGTGAGTAAATTGCTTGATGAGTTGTATGCCACTTTTCTGAAGATGAAAAACAAAAACGGTCACCAGGAAGTTGAGCTTCGCCTGAATAAACCCACCGTCGATTCCGGTTTTTCTATTCACACCGATCCCAACAGGATCAGGCAGATATTGTCAAATTTGCTCGGAAATGCTCTCAAATTCACAAAGAAAGGATATATTGAACTTGGTTTTAACCTTCGTGATCCCAACCAGATCATTTTTTATGTAAAAGATACGGGGATTGGTATTCCGGAAGATAAACAAGACCTGATATTCGAAAGGTTCGGTCAGGTAAGTGAGGGACGTAAAAACGGAGGACCTCAGGGTACCGGTTTAGGATTGTCAATTTCGAAAAAGCTGGCAGAGTTACTCGGTGGTTCCTTATCTGTAAAATCTGATTCAGGAAAGGGATCAACCTTTTATCTTTCTCTACCGGTTGAAGAAATGGAGGCCGATACCGATAAAATGAAGGTGTCCGCTGCAGCAGCAAACAGTGTTATCGACTGGAGCGATAAACTATTTCTGATTGCTGAAGATTCTATTTTAAATTATACATTTCTTGAGGCATTGTTTCAAAA
Source organism: Bacteroidales bacterium (assembly GCA_020438135.1). Classification (GTDB taxonomy): domain Bacteria; phylum Bacteroidota; class Bacteroidia; order Bacteroidales; family JAADJA01; genus JAADJA01. The sequence continues at coordinate 7,994 of JAGQVF010000102.1, forward strand.
AACAAAAGTGAATCTTGTGTGGGCTAAAAATGGAAAAGAAGCTGTGGAACTTTGTCAGAAAAACAAAAAAATCGATCTCGTTTTGATGGATATAAAGATGCCTGTTCTGGATGGACTTGAGGCTATCGCGGCCATCAAAACCTTTAGTCCGGAATTGCCTATCATCGTTCAAACAGCCTATGCCATGCCCGAAGATCGTGAACGCAGCCTCAAAGCAGGTGGCGACGAACACCTTACTAAACCCATTCAACCTGAAGAGCTGTTTGCTACAATTAAGAAATTTATCGGGTAAACCTGAAAGGATAATTTAATAACCTGATCCTTGCATCAGGTCATAAACATGTCCACCTGTTTTAAAGCATTTAAACGGCCTTCTTTTTCACAGAACGGACAATAATCATGTTCTTCGGAGAAAACGTATCCACAATCTTCACACTTAAAACGTTCTTCTGTATAAGGGATCATTTTACGGTGGTGACTGCTGATAAAAAATGCAAAACCCAACAGGGGAGTTAGAAATAAACTTAGCCAAAAAAGCCGTCTGCTTCCAATTTCTCTTTTATTACCTATCCTTGAGAAGAAATAAACGAATAAAATGTAACCCGCCACTATTAACAGAAGCCAGATGTATTTTTCCTCCATGTTTTTAAAGAATTAATACCTGATGTTCTTACAAATGTAAAATAAATAATCATTAGACATCATTTTTCGAATAAAATATGCATGGGGTTACAAAAAATATCAGGTTCAGCGGTTTCATCGTTTCGATTAACTGATAAAAAGGTCCGAAGTGATACGGTCGGCGAAAAGTTTTCCTTCTTTGGACAGCAATATCGATTTGTTTTCTTTTTTCAGATATCCTTCCCGGATCAATTTTAAAGTTGCTTTTTTGAACTGGTCAACCTGCATGCTTCCAAAGTTTTTTTGGATGTAATCTAATTGGATTCCCCACATCGTTCGGATCGATAACATTACATACTCGTTAAATTTCTGTTCATCTGAAAGTGTTTCCGTCTCAAACGGGACAATGCCTGAATAAAGAGAATCGCAGTATTTTCTGACTCCCGCTACATTCCATTGCCTCGATTGTGTATCGAATGAATGTGCCGATGGTCCGAGACCCAGGTATTTTTTACCGAACCAGTAATTGGTATTATGTTGTGAGTACTGACCCGGCTGGCAAAAATTGGATATTTCGTAATGCTCCATCCCGTTGTTTTCTGCAAATTCCATCAGTATCCTGAATTGCCCGGCAATCTGGTTGTCGTCAACATCTTGCATTCTGTTTTTCCTGATCATTACCTCGAGTGGTGTTTTGGGTTCCACTGTTAAACCATAGGCTGAAAGATGCGGTAAATTGAACGACCGGAATGTTGCAAGGTTTTGCAGCCATTTCTCATCGTTTAATCCCGGAATACCGTAGATCAGATCTATCGAAATATTTGTGAAACCGGCATCCTGTGAACGTTTGATACAATCCATAGCCTGTTGGTCAGAATGAACACGGTTCAGATAATGCAGATCTTCCGGGAAAAATGACTGAATGCCAATGCTTAGCCTGTTAATACCCGTATTTTTTAGTTCTTTTATTTTGCCGGAATGCAGATCATCAGGATTGGCTTCGAGGGTTATTTCAACCTCATCTTCAATATCATAAGTTTCATGCAATTTGTCAATAATAGATTGCAGTTCGTCCTGCGATAAAAGTGAAGGAGTTCCTCCGCCAAAATAAATGGTGCCTGTGGTTTCTCCTGAAAGGTATTTCTTCTGGAGTTGAATCTCTGAAATGAGTGCCTTCAGAAAATCATCTTTTGAAGATAATGATGCGATCGAATAGAAATTACAATAGTGGCATTTCTGCTTACAAAACGGTATGTGAAGATAAATTCCTGCCAAATTTCCCAGTCGACTTATTTTTCATCTGCAAGCACTTCTCTGCGCCGGAATATCAGAAAGATGTAACCACTGAAAATAAAGGTTGTGATGGCCTGTATGGTGAGAGGAGTAGATATCAATCCGGTTTCAAGAACAACTGCCTGTATCATTATGAACTTTGCAAGATAATACACTGCTTTACTCGCAACAATGCTGCTAATCATGGCAACAAAATGATTGTTTGTTTTTTTCAGAAGAAAATAAAAGAGCCATACATTCAGCAGTAGTTCTGCTGTAATCAGTATTGATTTAACCAGCGATGGATGCATTGAAATAACGAATGAAAAAAGCGGTAAGGTTAAGGCGAGCAGGTATGCATTTTTACGGGTAGTGTGAGCAATGGCAAGGATCAGCATGATCCGCATCGGTTCGAGTAGGTAAAGAGGAAGCTGCGCCAAATGCGAGAGCGTTGGAACAAAATAAACAAAAACCAGTGCAAAGATGTCGAGCAATGCACTTTTAACATGTTGATTCGAGCGATCCAATGAAATTGTGTTTGCCATTTTCTAATAAATTTGATGTATACAAAAATAAACTATTTGGGGTATAATCCGTACTTTTATACTTTCAATTTAAAAACAAGTCGTATGAAGCGGAGGCAATTTATCAGGACATCAATGGGGGCAGGAGTTGCCGCCGGAGCAGCCATTGCTTTTGGAAATCTGAACAAACTTTTTGCAGGTCCGGTTCCTCCGGCAGACTTGCCTTTCGACCTGGTGGCTGTCAGGAATGGAGAACCGGCTGCCATGTTCGACAAAGCCATCGCATCCCTCGGCGGTATGGAAACCTTTGTTAAACCCGGGCAAAAGGTGGTGGTGAAACCCAACATCGGATGGGATGTTTCACCCGAGAGAGCTGGGAATACTAATCCGGAACTGATCGGCCGGATCGTCGAACATTGCTTCAATGCAGGAGCTTCTGATGTGTATGTATTTGATAATACCTGCGATGAATGGAATAAATGTTATCAATCGAGCTTGATTGAACCTTTCGCTAAAAATGCAGGGGCCAAAGTGGTTCCTGGAAATACTGAAAAATTTTACAGGGAGGTAGAGGTGCCTGAAGGTGTAAGACTCAAAAGGGCTCTCGTTCATGAAGCCATTCTTGATTCGGATGTTTTCATCAATGTTCCTGTTCTTAAACATCACAGTTCTGCAGATCTTTCCATTGCCATGAAAAATCTGATGGGAATTGTGTGGGACAGGAAATTCTGGCACCGGAACGATCTGCATCAATGCATAGCTGATTTCAGCACGTATCGTAAACCCGATTTGAATGTGATCGATGCATACAGGGTAATGATGCAAAACGGCCCACGTGGTGTGTCGGTGGAGGATGTCGTAATGTATAAAACCCAGATTATTTCGACTGATATTGTTGCGGCCGACGCCGCAGCTGCCAAAGTGTTTGGCTCTGAACCCGAAGATATTTCCTACATCCTGAAAGCTGCTGAGCTCGGTGCCGGTACATATAAACTCGATCAACTGAACATCAACCGGATCAAAATGTAGTTCTGCATGGTTTTTCGATTTCTCAAGAGGGCCAGGGTTGCCGTTTCGTTATTTTTCTTTCTATTGATCGCATTCCTTTTTGTTGATTTTTCAGGTACAATTTCCACTGAAATAAAAAAAAGTATTCTGTTTTTTCAGTTCATTCCATCGCTGTTGTATTTTATCAATATTGCTTCTCTGGCAGCGGCTGGTTTCATCATCGTGATGATCCTGACCTTACTTTTCGGGAGGGTGTATTGTTCTTATCTCTGCCCGCTCGGCACCTTACAGGATATTATCCGGCGCATTTCAAACCGGTTCAGAAGACGTAAGTTGTATCGCTATTCGCCTCCCCAAAACCGGCTGCGTTATGGTATCCTGATTTTGACGATGCTATTTATAGCAGGGGGTAGCACATTGCTGCTTAATTTTCTGGATCCATACAGTGGATTCGGGAAACTGTTTGCCAACCTCTTACGCCCGGTTTATTATTTGTTTAATAACGTGATGGTTTGGGGGCTCGAAAAGTTCGATTCCTATGCAATGGTCCATGTAACGATGAAAAAGTATAGCTGGGCCTCTTTCGGATATGCAATTGTTCTGATGAGCCTTCTGACCTGGTTGGTTTACCGCTATGGACGAATGTATTGCAATACGGTTTGTCCGGTGGGTGCTTTGCTGGGGTTAATGTCCCGGTTTTCACTTTTCAGGATCAGGCTGGATGAAAGCTTGTGTAACAGTTGTGGAATTTGTGGATCGCAATGTAAGTCAGGTTGTATCGATACGAAAAACAAAACCGTCGATTTCACCCGCTGCGTTGGATGTATGAACTGTTTAACAGCTTGCCCGTCTGCCGGTGTGAAATTCTCCTTGTTTACAAAATCCATTGCCCCTCCTTTGCAAAACACCGGAGATCAAAGACGTTTGCTGCTTAAAAGATCCGTTTCTGTTGCCGGAGGGATACTGGCCTTATCGCGTACTTCTTTTTCAGAAGGAGTGAATGAGGGTAAAATTCCGGTTCGAAAGGATTTTCCCGTGTCACCACCGGGTTCTCTCAGTTTAATACATTTTACAAAACATTGCACGGCTTGTCACCTCTGTGTCAGTGCCTGCCCAACCGGTGTGCTTCAGCCATCTTTATTTCATTACGGGCTTGGTGGTGTGCTGCAACCCCACATGGATTATCACACTCAGTTTTGCAATTTTGAATGTACGGTTTGCAGCGAAGTTTGTCCAACAGGAGCAATTCTTCCCATTCAGCTTGAAGAGAAAAAACTGGCTCAATTGGGAATTTCCAAATTTATTAAGGAAAACTGCATCGTTTATACAGATGAAAAAGATTGTGGAGCCTGCTCAGAACATTGTCCGACCAAGGCTGTGAACATGGTTTTTTATAAGAATGACCTGAAAATACCTGAAGTAACCGAGGATATTTGTATCGGTTGCGGAGCCTGTGAATTTGCTTGTCCCACCACTCCCAAATCAATATATGTTGAAGGAAACCCTGTGCACAAACAGGCCGACAAACCAAAGGTTGAAAAAATTGAAACCGAAGTAAACCCGGAAGATGATTTTCCTTTTTAAGTAAACCATACATCTATTATTATTTCGCTATCGCGGGTTTTATTTCCGAAGCATGATCCTGAAAGTGGTTCCTTTATTCAGTTGAGAGTTTTTTACAAAGATCTTTCCTTTGTGGTAGTCGTTAATGATCCTTTTAGCCAGTGACAGGCCCAATCCCCATCCCCGTTTTTTACTGGTATACCCGGGGTTAAATATCGTTTTAAATTTAGATTTTGGTATTCCTTTTCCGTCATCGGAGATATCGATCAAAACAAAATTTTCTTCTTCTGAAATATCAACTTTAATTTGTCCCTCACCTCCAACGGCATCCACTGCATTTTTACATACATTTTCGATCACCCATTCAAACAGGTGCAGGTTAATGGGAACCATGATGCGCTGTTCAGTATTATGGATTGTTTTATAGATCACCTTTTTTGAGGACCTGGATTTGATATAGTTAACCGCATCATCCACCACCCTGATGATGTTTTCCGATTTCAGCTTTGGCTCAGATCCGATTTTTGAAAAACGGTCAGTGATTTTTTGAAGCCGGTCTACATCCTTATTCAGTTCATCCAGTGCATCGGTTTGCACACCTTCGAGTTTCAGCAATTCAATCCAACCGATCATCGACGACAGCGGAGTGCCCAATTGGTGTGCTGTTTCTTTCGCCAGCCCTACCCACACCTGATTTTGTTCAGAATTACGCGCTGAGCTGAAGAGGATATATGCCACGAACAGAAACAATCCGATCACCCCGAGCTGGATATAAGGAAAGAACATGAGCCGGGTGAGCAACTCCGAGTCCTGGTAGAAAATATAACGTTTACCCTGGTCGGCCAACTCGATCTCTATCGGGAGGTTGTCGTTGGCCATCTGATTCAGTTTTCGGGCCAGGTAGGTTGAATCCTGTGCCTTCACCGTGTCGAGCATGCCGTATTCAAGCACCTTCTGTCGTGTGCTGTCAGTTATGATCACAGGTACAGAAGCGGAATTGATAACAATTTCCGAAAAGAAGGAATCCATAAGATCGTCGAGTACACTCCGTAGTTCATTAAATACTTTCGATTCTTTATAAAAGAGGTAGTCGTACTGATTGGCGTCGTACTGAATTTTTACAGGTTGGTGCACCATAAATTCCTGCCGGAGTTTCCCCGTCAGGTAAGGCACAGTGTCGGGGTTAAAGTCAACATTTGAGAAGTTTTTGATCCTTCCTTCGCTATCAGTGAGCACTACCGGAATGGTTGAATTATCCTGTATCAGTTTCAGTAAAAAGTTAAGTACCTCCGATTCATTCGTAACTGTTATGATCCTGAAAGCATCGGCTAGCACCTCAGCCCTTTTTCGCTCCTCTTCCCTGATCTGGTTAAAAAACCGGTCGGTATAATTGACGAGTTCTGCTTTTTTATGAATGGCATCGGCCCAGATCTGAATGTTGCTTCGTTCGTCACGGGCAATACTTCTTACGAGCAATTGAGTAAACCAAAGGGAAATAACAATGATCAAAACAGCAAGGGTGAATAAAATCCACTTCCACCGCTTTTTTCTGGTATAGATATTCAACGATCTTTGTTTTTGTGTTTAAAATGTAAAAATAACGTGATTTTTTCTATTTTATTCCTGGTGGTACGATTTGGCATTGTTTTAAGCCACATCTTTATAAAACAACTGTTGAATTATCTGCAGTTTGATAATTTTGCAGTTCAAAATTTATCGATATGAAAGTATTTAAGGAATTTAAAGAGTTTGCCATTAAAGGGAACATGTTCGATATGGCCATCGGTATCATCATCGGAACAGCATTCAACAAACTCGTTTCATCCATGGTAAAGGATATATTGATGCCTCCCTTTGGGTACATTCTGGGCAAGGTTAATTTCGACCAGCTCAAATATACCATCGAACCGGCAAAACTGGGTGCCAACGGAAATGTTGTTCAGGATGCCATTGCAATCAATTATGGATTGTTTCTTCAGTTATCCATAGATTTTCTGTTGATCGCATTCACTATATTTTTTGTCATCAAACTATTTAATATCCTCAGGCGCAAAGCTGAAGATCCGGATGTGGTTACGGTTCCTACACCACGCGATATTGAGTTGCTCAGCGAGATCAGGGATTTATTGAAACAATCAAATAATTCAAATAGTTAGGCAAATGGATACCTCGTTTTTTCAATCCGATTTATTTGTGTGGGGAGTTCTCCCCGCCCTGATTTTTTTTAGCAGGGTGCTGGATGTCTCCATAGGTACTATGCGGCTTATTTTCGTATCGAAGGGTTTTAAATTTATTGCACCTATACTTGGCTTTTTTGAAGTAACCATCTGGTTGATTGCAATGGGGCAGATCATGCAACACCTCAATAACTTTATGTGCTACATTGCCTATGGTGGAGGTTTTGCCATGGGCAACTATGTAGGCATAGTCCTCGAAGAAAGAATGTCGATCGGTACTGTGCTGATACGGGTGTGGCCAAAGGCTGATGCAAAGGCACTTATTCAAAAATTGCGTGACAACGATTTTGCAGTAACCACTGTAGATGTGGAGGGTATGTCGGGGCAGGTTAAAATGCTGATGTCAATTATCAATCGTAAACATGCAAAAGATTATGTTGAAATTGTTCAGGGTCTGAATCCCAAAGCGTTTTTCAGTATTGAGGATGTAAATGCCGTACAGCAGGGATACTTTAAACGACACCGGACTTTTTCAGCATTTGATCACTTGCACTTTTTGCGACGGAAAGGGAAGTGATGTGTTATGTATGATGTATGATGTAAGATGTATCATGTA
>JAGQVF010000103.1:0-7242 GCA_020438135.1 Bacteroidales bacterium
CCTGTGAATACCGACCGGTAATCTTCACCGAAATCACCATCCGTCTCTTTTTTAGTCGTAGGTGTATAAGAGGCACCAGCGTAAAGATTGATCTTTTCTGACCACCGATACTCTGTTCCGGCATTTATTCGATAATTGCCTTTCAGGTTTTCTCTAACGGTAAGCTCATCCGAGTTATAGATATCATAGGCGAGCGAAAAACGGTAGGCTGCATCCACAGCCAGCAACCATCTGCCGGTGGGGCGGTAGGTGGTCCCGAGGCGGATGTCGGCAGGGGTTTTGAAATACCCGGTTACAGATTCAATTTCTGTTTCACTGGTTTCGATGTTGGTGGTTCCCCCAAAATTATTGTACGAATAATCGTAGTAACTTCCTTTTCCGGTAATATAAACCGAAGGGGCCTGCAATCGAAGGCCCAGACTCAGGTCGCCTAACTTTTTATGTATGCCGCCGATCACCAGCAGGTTAACCGGATTGAGGGTTCTCCTGTCGGTGGTTTGCAGGATCATTCCGGGATTTTCGACAATGCTGCCCCGCAGGTCGATGGTCGACAAATAGGAATATGATTGCCCGTAAAGGCTGATACCAACCGACCAGGATTTGCCGATTGTGCGGGCTGCAGTGATGCCACCCATAAAAACACTTTCGTCGTAGTTTTGAAGCATCTTCAGTTTCAGATGGCTGTTTTCAACCGGAATATTCCAGGTGGTGGTTCCTTCGAAGTTAAAAGCCATCGGGATCAGAATGGAGTAAGCAAGGTGCCAGTTTTTCACCGGTCGGGCATAAATCACACTGGTCGGAATACTCTGATAGCCGGTACCTTCATAATTGAGGTCGGTACCAAAAAAACTGGCTACGGGCTTCGCCGAAAACCTGAACTGCAAATATGCAGAACCGGAAAGCGATAATGAATTCCCTTCCACTTCGGTTAATGCCGCCGGATTGTAATAAACCGCTCCCACCGATCCAAGTCCGCCGGTACCGGTGTTGGCCATCAACGATTCTTTGTCGCCCAAAGGCAAAATATTCGGATTGTAGGTTTGCGCCTGAATTCTTACCGGACAGAACAACATCAGAACAGGCAGCACCATTATGATACTATGCTTTACAATATATACTGTTGATGATGAATTATAATCAAATGAACCAGCCATAAGTAATATCATTTGTATTTACAATAAGTTGTGTACTCTCTTTGAAACGTTTTACTTCTTTACCACATCACGCTCTCTTTCATTCTGCTTTTGCCTGAATCTTTTTTCCGCATCCCGGATGCTTTCTAACAGAGAACCCTCATAATTATTGAATTTCTTTTTACTGATCATTCCCATTTTATGATCGTTCAGCGGACCTCCTATGTTCAGGAATAATTTAGCGTCTTTTTCAAGGTTGACGACTCCTTCCCGGGTTTGAACCAGGCGGTTCTTTTTTGTCCTGAAAAACAGATCGCTGAGACTGACTTCCAAATTGATGTCCAATGATTTTTCTTTCAGGTCGACCCAACCCATAGCCCTGAGATCGGCAATGTTGTCGTTCATCAGCAAATCACTGAAATAGAGTTTTTGTTCATCAACAATGGCATTCAAATTAAGCTGCTGAATAAACATGGTATCCCTGGCTTTATGACCTACAAAAAACAGTGCATCTTCAACCGGTTTCATACGGATCAGGCGGGTTTCATGAATGATAAAATTCACCAGCCAGAAATTTTGATCGGGACCTGCGTTCAGCGCATGATCCAGATTAAAGTAATAATGAGAAGCCCAGGATATCTTCCCCAAGGTATTCTCCGAAGTAAATACATCCTGGTTAAAATCATCGAACGCCCTGAAAAACTGTTCAAGGTATATGCTGTCGCCTTTTGAATACAGGTATCCTTCGAGTGGTTTTGACTGATCTTTCAAAACATGACCATGCAGGTTAACCCTTCCGCCGGCAAATCCGAATTCCAGTTTCCCAAGATCGATTTTGTCATCGAGGTATTCGATCAACAGGTTCAGTTGGTTAATCTCTGCATTTTTGTAGGATAACCTTCCGGCATATATGGCAAGTTTTACATCGCTGTTATCAGGTATTCCCAACAAAGGTCTGCTTTTTTTAGCACCTGACTTTTTTTTATGAAAACCCGGTTCGGGCAAACCCAGGGCATCGAGCTCAAGAAACTTGTCGATCGCAAGGCTGTCGATGGAGAGATCAATCGAGCCGCTGTAGCGGATATCCTGATCACGGTAATGTGTGGCAGCAAGGTCCATATCGAGTTTTCCGAAAGGCAGCCCTGCGGTAAAGTTTTTAAGCTCCAATCGTTCATTGTCAATAATGATCTCCGTTTTCAGTTTTGTTACTTCCGCATCTTTGTAGAGCACATCGCCGGCAACCAGGTTAATATGGACATCGAGGTCATCGGGCAATACCAGTTTTTTACCTTTCACTTTTGTGGTATCCTCCCGTTCAAATTTTTGCAGTATGTCATCTATTACAAGGTATTCAGCATCCAGATCGGCCGCTAAGCGAACTCTTTTTACACCGGAAGTATCCATGGTTAAGCTTCCGTTTAAAGCGGAATGCCCCCCAAAAACATCCACCACAAATTTGTCTATCACCATTTCATCATCCCGGATTTTCGCCAGCAATTGAAGGTTTTTCAAAGGGATTTCTGCAAATGTCCCTTTCATGATATCAAGGTCCATATTCACATCCAGCTTTTCCGGAATCCGGAATGACCTGCGCTCTTTTTTCCCACTTTTTAATTTCGGCAAATGCAGATCCAGTTGTTGAAACTTTCCATTGATGTTTGCCGTCAGTCGCTCTAAACCCAAACTATTAAAATGCGCCTCTCCCTTTCCTTTTATGTGCCCTTGCTGATAATCAAACGACATATTGTCAATGCCAATGGTATTGTTGTTCAGACGGCAATCTACATGCAGGTTCCGGATATCACCCTGCCCGGTGATCACCTTTTTGGCATCGATGTTAAATGCAAGGGCCATGTAAGAAAATGGAGATATCCTGCTTCTCTTTTTCTTTTTGTTTCCGTTGTTGTTTTGCCCGAAACTGATCCTTGTCAGGTCGAGTTCATCGATATTCAGGGCAAACCTGCCTGCCAGATGCTCCTGATCATCCAAAAGATATTGATCCAGGTTTTCGAGATGTCCCTGAAAATGAAAGGCTGATTCGTTAAAGGTCCCGATCAGGGTGGTAACTTCGAGGATATGATTATCAATCAGGGATGCCCCGTTGAGCAATTCAATCGCATAGCCCTGTTCGTTCAGAATTAGCTGTAGGTGATCGACATTGATCCTGCCATGTGCCGCTTGTTTCCCTTCCAGGTGTAATTGCCTGAGTTCACTGATCCTGCCGGTTAGCGACACATCAAAATCAACCGAGCCTGCAAGCCTGATGCTTTCGGTTTCCCTGATCAGATGGCTGATATCGAGGTCGGCTGCAATGTGTGCATCTACTAAAGGATCTTTCAGGTCATTCAATCTGAATCTTCCCCGGATAAAACTTTCATTTACACTGGCATCGATTGTATCGATCACCAGTTCGACCGTTTCAGGAGAGTGTCTTTCACCATTGTTATAATTGCCGGAAATTTTCTGAATTTCTAATGGAAATGGCAGGTTACTCCCGGTAAATTCTGCATTTAAAATTTCAAAATCAAGCTCGGAGTATGGCCTGAGGAAAGGATTTACAAATCCTTCCTGATTATAGGAAAGGATGAGCTTAGCGCCGGCATTTACCTGTTGCAGGTCTATTCCCGAATGAAATTCAAACAGTTCGAGGAAGGTGTCGAAATTATCTTCACCGGTGATGTGAAGCTCCATCAACTGACCGTTATTGTGAGGCTTCATTTTTAAACGGGGGATCAGCTTTAATGTATGGGCCAGCAGGTATCCGTTTATTAACTCCTTCTCTCCGTTCAGTTGGTTCACTGCAAGTTCAACATCGAAAGCCTGAACAGGTTGATTGGCAAAAAGTAACGAATGATTGGAGATGAGGCTGTCGAGGTTTCCGTCGAGTGAGCCTTTAATGATCAACAGGGAGTCGATGGTTTCGGCTGCAAACCGGGCAAAGAAAACCGAAACACCGGTTCGGTTGCCCTTTACCCGGTTCTCAAAATAAACCCGGCTGTTATGGATCTCAATATTATCGGCATCGATCAACATTGCCTTATGGATGCTATCCGATTTCTTACCCTTCCCTGCAAGTATTTTTGCTTTGTTTCCCAGGCTGTCGATCACCGATTTAAACTCAGCATCAGTGATGATGAGCTTTTTCAGGTTGATCTGCTTTCGCCAGAGTTGACGGGTATTTAATACAATATCAAGTTTACCGATAGAAACAACGGATGCTGTATCATCCAAAACAGATACATCAAGCAATTCAATATGGGCATTGGGGAAGTGCCTGAAATAAGACAAAGAAAAGTCGCTGAAAGTTATGGTGCCTTCGAATTCGTGGCTCAGAAAATCGACCAATTCGTCATGTGCCGATTGATGGTGAATTTTCGACAAAATAAAAAGTACAGCAAAAGGCAACAGCAAAAGAAGCAATATGGTGAATAATATGATACGAATCCGCTTTTTCATATTCCACACAGGTCCTGTTATATATTCTCTTCCAGTCCAATTACCTGCTTTTTCTTTTTCTGCTTCGACCTGGGAAGCTCAGAAAACAGGATGGCCCAGGCACCGCTTTCCTGACGGCTTTCCAGGATGATCTTGGCAACTCCCACAATGGGTATGAATAGGATCATGCCTGATACGCCCCAGATCATTCCCCCGATAATGATCGCTACAAAAACAGCAAATGCATTGATCTTGAGCTTATCTCCGACGATCCAGGGTCGGATTACGTTATCCTGCAGAAAATTCATAATGAACAGTGCAACGAAGATCAGCACAGGGATCAGCAACGAGTCGTTGGTAATGATCGCAAACAGCATGATAACTACCAACCCGATCGGATTACCGATAAACGGGATTAAATTAAGCAATGCAAGAAATACAGCCCAAAAAAGGGAAAACTTCAATCCAAAAATCAGAAATACCAGGTAATTCATTGCTGCCGAGATAATCGTAAGCAATACAATACCATAAATATAACTTCTGATCAGGTTGAGCGATTTATTGAACCGGTCGACAGCAAGGTCGAGTCTTTCCTGCTTTTTGAATTTGTTGACATAAAAATGGATAACGAGGTCGCGGTAGTAGAGCAGAAAGAACATATAGAACATGATCAGAATGATGTTCCATAGATTGAGTCCGATGCCGGATATAAACCCCATGATCATGTCGTTATGACTGTGAACCCAATCTGAAATAAAGGTTTTGTCGACATGGTCGGGAATAAATATTCCATACGTTTTGAGGGTTAGGGAAATTTCGTGAAGCCTACCCGAGATTGCCTGCAGCATACCCGGTAAATCCCTGAAGATATGACTCAGCTCAACATAAAAAAAGTAACCAATGCCGACAAGCACCAGCAACAATGAAAGCAAAAACAAAGAATTAATGGCAGATCGTGATAAACGTGTTTTGGTTTCGATGTGATTCAGAAATCGATAACTGGCCAGTCCGATCAGTAAAGCCCAGGCCATAGGCACCAGGAACGATTTCCCGACAACCATTACAATGACGATAAGCGTGGCGATAACAAGTCGCGCTGTTGTGTGAAGGAGTGTGGATTGGTTTTCCATTTTATAATTTTTGTTTGATCAAAAATAATTAAAAATCAGGTACCTTCATGTAATTATGAAGGTACCCTCATGGTGAAAATGAAATCTACAAAAAATAAGTCCCGCCACCGGCTGAACATTACTTTTCCAAAGGCAGTGCCCATATTATTCTGAAAGTTGCACTACCAAATAATTAGTTTCCTGCCAGAACTTAAGCTTATTTGAAATTCCCAATGAAACTGTTTCTGTATCATCATCAAAAGCAAATTCAAAACTTTCGGTTGCATGGGGAGTAATCAATTCGGCGTTTTTGCCTGCGAATTCCAGCCTGTCGGTATTTCTTATATCAACGGGCGTCAGAAATTCAACCGGCGCATTCGCATTGAGGGTTTTCACCCGGCCGATTCCGATAAATCCACCCTCCATTTCGATGATGCCCATATCTTTCAGTTCTTTTTTTGTACCGGCCACATAAAAACCTGTATTGATGATATCGAGCAACACCTCATTATAAACAGCCTGGTTAGCATACGCTTCAGCAAGACCACCCAGCGCAATGCCCTGCACCATCACAGCATCCTGCAGCATTACAATCTCACTGTCTTTCCTCACGATAAGATTTGCAAGATCGTTGATATACCTGTCCATTTTGTGCAATTCTTCAGCCTGGTGTGCATTTTCCTTCCTGAGCTTGTTCATATTATTGTTTAGATGGGCAATTTTATGTTTGCTGTTTTCCATCTGGTGATGAAGATGTTGCATATGGATTTGGATCTCTTCCTGAACCGCAGCATCATCCTTAAATTCATTGGATTTACTTTTAATGAGATTTTGTTTTTCATCGATGGAGGCGAGTTGTGCATCAATATCCTTCAACACAGCCTGGTAGTTTTGGATGGAATGTTCCATATCCATATTACCATTTGCCAGTTCGGCATTTTCGCGGGCCAGGGCATCTACCTCAGCTTTGAGTGCTTCATTTTGTTTTTTTGTTTCGTTGCTGCACGAATAGGCCACCGCAAAGATCGCAGCAACAAAAAGCATTTTAGCAATTGTTTTCATTTATAATTTTAGTTAATATTTAATTGTAATCATTCATTTTCAAAAGGCGGGCAAATGATTTCTGAACATCAACAATCACCCGGCTCAGCTGGACTAACCGGCTGTGTTTAAAACCTGATGCGGATCCCGACATTTCCCCAAAACGCATTGTTTTTGGTTTTTTCAGGGTCGTCCTTAAAAACCTGGGTGATGCCCCATTCATAACCCCAATCGATAAACAATAACCAAACATCAATTCCCACACCGGCATCGATGCCCCAAATGAGATTGTTGAAGTTGTCTTTTTCAAGTTTGTTGTCGTTTGCTTCGATTTTGGTAACCCATGAAGCCGTCGGACCACCGAAAACACGAAGTCCAAAAATATTTTCATCATCGCCTCCGATAATTTGGTATCCTACAAACGCCGGAATCCGGATACCGCTGATATCCGTTTTCAGATCGAGGCTGTCCTGGTTGGCATGAACCAATTCTGAACCCATTTTAAGCCAGAAAATGCCCGGTTC
>JAGQVF010000103.1:7296-14358 GCA_020438135.1 Bacteroidales bacterium
GATTGATTAAAACTTTCGGGTTCGTTTGAGAGTTTTGAAAAGTTTAAACCAAAAGTAGGTTTAATCTCCACCTGGGCCTGAAGCGTAATGGCTACACCCATCATCAGCATAAAAAGTAAATAAAGCTTTTTCATTTTTGTTTGTTTAAGTTAGTGATGAATTAAATTTATCTGATGTTGGTAAATTTGATTGTAAGTCGGAAAAATAATGCTCATTAACAACCGGAAATAAAATCAGTTTCACGAATGTAGGTGATATTTATTCAAATCAGAGGTAACAAAAAGTAAACAATCCCCAAAACGTTGCTAACAGCGGAATTTAAATGTATAAAAAACAGAACTGTTTTTCCCGGGTTTTCAAAAAAAGCTATTTTTATTGTGAATTTAACAGATACTGAACATCCCTAAATCCGCTTTCATGAAATGGTTATTACACAGCTCCACTACCCTTGCCCTGTTGCTGCTGATCGGCTTTTTTAACCCGGCCGTGAGCCAGCAGAGCATTACTGACTCATCAGCTATTGATAATCAAACTGTAGCGCCGATCAACCTTGTAAATATTGCATTTAAGATGGGTGAAGCTGAAAGAAGCTTCAATAAAATGGAAAAGGAACTAAAAGACAGGAAAAGTTTGCTGATCATCGACTCATCGTTTCATTTATTTCAGACCTTTCTGGCAAATGAGGCCGGCGATTTCAGGAGTTTTAATCCGAACAACCTCTCCAAATTTTTTCTTGAGAGTTCGTATCGCCTTTGGGAAGGGTATTCCGCTAAATTGAATTCGTGGGAAGTTCAGTTAAATAACCGGGTGACGATTGCACAAAACTACCTCGACGACCTGGATTTGATCAATAAACAATGGAGTCTGACATTGCAGGATAAAAATATCGGGGATGAGGGAGACGACATGAAACAGCATATCAGAACAATTCTGTTAAAGGCTGATGAACTCACAGAAAAATTCAAACAAAGAAGAAGAGAATATTTACTCCTGGAAAATAAAATAGCCGATTTGCTCGCTTTTACCGACCAGATCATTGTGGAAGTAATAAACCTGCAGCAACGAAAGAGGGATAGCCTGTTTATCGCCAACCAACCCGTTTTATGGGCAATTGATATCGACCAGAAGGACATTTCGCATTTGGGATCGAGGTTGCAAAAATTCAAACACGAAAATGCCAAATCACTGAAATATTACTTTCAACTCCAAAATTTCAAACCCTTGTTTATATATGCCTTGTTCATTCTTTTGGGATTTTATCTTTTGCGCCGGGCATATTTAAAAAGAGGGTTCAGTGACTCGGAACCGGGTCATAAAAACATCCTTCGGATTTTTAAAGGGCATCCCGTCCTCACTGTTTTGGTGCTGATCCTGGTCACCTTTCACCTTACTTCACCTTTCTATCCCTTGCTGATCAACTATATTTTAACGATCGGCATATTGCTGATCATGCGCTATATCCTGTCATCCTTTGTAGGCAACTACATCAAATCTTTTATCAATATCCTGCTGATTCTTTATGTGGTAAACATACTCGAAATTGTATTTTGGTATTTCGGCGACCTTGGAAGGCTGTATGTGCAGTTTGAATCGATATTGGGACTTGCGCTGATGTATTGGTTTATCAGGCCAGGGTTGATAAAAAATTTCGCATCTGCCTACTGGACTTCAAAGGCTACCTGGGTGCTCGCCTTGTTTGCTTCTACGATGTATCTGATTGCCCTCGGAACCAATTTTTTCGGCTATCTTGATCTGTCTGTTGCTATTTTGAAAGTGGCCATTCGTGTTCCGGAATTCAGTATCGCACTGTATGGTATTTACAAAATTATCGCTGCGATCATTATGGCCATTACGAGTATTGGTAAAACCTCAAAAGAGCAGCTTTTTGTTGTTTACTGGGATCGCATCGAAAAACGCGCCCTGCAGGTGAGTGCATTAACGGTTGTGCTCTATTGGCTATATTCTTTTACCGTATCCCTGGATGTATCGAGGGATGTTTTTGCAGGACTGAACGATTTTTTAACACGGGAACGGACTATTGGAACCCTGCAAATAACGATTGGAAGCATATTATCTCTGATCCTTATCCTGCTGATAACCTTTACACTAACAGGACTTTTGAAACTGGTAATTGAAAATGTAATTCTTAAAAAATCGAAACTCCCCCGGGGTGTTCCGGCTGCTATCTCTGTTACCATCCGCTATTTCCTCATTATCCTTGGTGTTTTGTTTGCATTGTCGGCGGCCGGGATCGAACTCGGCAAATTCAGTTTGCTGGCCGGGGCATTGGGAGTTGGTATCGGTTTTGGTTTGCAGAACATCGTCAACAACTTCATCTCGGGTCTCATACTGATTTATGAAAGACCACTCAATGTGGGCGATACGATCGAGCTGGAGAATTTGCTCGGCAAGGTGAACCGGATCGGGATCCGTGCCAGCAACGTTAAAACCTATGATGGAGCCGAGGTAGTTGTGCCCAACGGCAATTTGATATCAAACCAGCTGATCAACTGGACACTTTCCGACAACCGCCGCAGGATTGAGATCAAAGTAGGAGTTGCCTATGGTTCTGATCCGAATGTTGTGGTTGAACTTCTGCAAAAAGTAGCCGCTGCAAATAACGACGTGTTAAAGGAACCTCCACCGTGGGCTTTATTCGAAGAATTCGGTGACAGCTCTCTGAATTTCAGGTTGCTCTTTTGGGTTCCTTATGATATTGGAATCGGAACAAAAAGCCAGGTAGCCATCGGCATCTACAATATTTTTAAGGAGAATAACATTGCTATACCTTTCCCGCAACTCGACCTCCATATAAAAAATGATCAGGGTGGAAAGGATGACGTTCCAAACAATATGTTGCCCCACACCGGCCAGGGGGAAAGCTAAAATTTTGTCAGGTAAGTCACCAGGTTTTCATCCCGGCTCAGACCCAGTTTTTTACGAAGCCTGTAGCGTGCTACCTTGATGCTGTCGGTGGATTGATAAGTGAGGTTGGCTATCTCCTTCGAAGTCATATTCAGGCGCAAAAAGGCGCAAAGCCGCAGATCGCTGGCAGTGAGGCCGGGAAATTGTTTACTGAGCTGATTGTAAAAACCGACATGCACCTCCTGGAACCGTGTTTCAAAATCTACCCAACCCTCCTTCGAATTGCTCTGATCCATTTCACTAACTATTTTGGCAATGCGTCTACCGGATTGATCATCCAGCTCCTCGGCTACCGGTTTTAACTTTTTTGAAACGGCATCAATAAATTCATTCTTTTTCACGAGATACATCACATTGGTCGCTAGTTCTTTCTTCTTGTATTCGAGTTCACGGCTGAGATTTTCCCTTTCCATCACAAGGGTTTTTTGCTCAAGGTTTTTACGGCGCATCCGGTTGTGCAGCAATATATAGAGAAATACAAGGATCAGCACAACCATTCCAACCAACAGTATAACGATCAGGTATCTCAATTCCCTTCTTGCATTTTTTGCCTCCAACAGGCCTATTTGGAGCTGGTAATTCGACAATTCTTTCTCAAATCTAATCCTTATATCCATCAGATCCAGCTGCTTCTGACGTTTATCCATGTTAATCGAATCGTTTAACGAAACGATTTTCTCCAGCATCACAAAAGCTGAATCGAATTTACCGGAATGGTAAAAAACATCTTTTAAAACAGAAAGTGCATTTTTTTCCTGCAAACGGTTCATTTGTTCCCTTGAAGCCTGAAGTGCTTTCAGGGCATACATGCGGGCCTGCTTAAAATTATTGTTTTGCAGGTAGAAGTTGCCATAGGTTCCGAAAATATAGGGTAACATCCTGTCAAACCCATGCTCTCTGGCCAAATCAAAGCTCTGATTTAAATATTGAATTCCGTTCACCGTATCCCCCATATCGAGATAATCATAACCGATATTGAAATAGTTTGAAGTGAGCCATAGGTAATTATCCATCGAAGCGTTGATTGCTGCAGCCCTGAAGTAATAGGTCATGGCAAGACTATCCTCCGACAGACTTTTATAGCTGATCGCCATATTGTTATAAATAGCAGCCGAAGCCGAATCGTTATCAGTTTCAAGAAAATATTGCAAGGACGACTCAAAATAAGTGAGCGCAGTTTTGAATTCGCCCATGTTGTTTTTTAAATGTCCGATGTTATTCCGGATCTTGGCGATCAAGGCTCTGTTATTGATCTTTTCGGCATTTTGCAAAGCCTTCATGATCAATTCTTCAGCAAATTTAAAATCTATGTCGACAAAGATTTGCGACAGGTAAAAATTACTCACAGCCTTACCTTTGACATACCCGATTTCTTCCGATAGTTCGAGTGCCTCTCTGGCACTGCTATCCGACAACCGTGTATCACTCCATAATGTAAGTTTAGCCATTTTCAGAAGGAGATCAACCCTTGAACTATCCGTTGTTGCAGCCGATAATTCATTATTCAGCCGAATCAGTGTAGTATCATTGCCCGAAACTGTTACAGCACAATGCAGCAATACCAACAAACAGATCAACCTGCCGGGATAATGACCCGTGAAACGGGTTCGGCCTTTCCATATAAACCGGATGTGTTGCATGAGGTGTTTTGTATACAATAGCAGTAAGAAGCGACAAAGATAATAAAATGAAACGGGAGAGTAACTGCCTCATAAACTCCATCCAACCGGGCATCGAATCATTTTTCAGGTACCGGCGATTGTTTGCTGATCATCTGAACTTTAATGCTGCGTTTTTACCTGAATCTTATTCCGGCCCGGCGTAAAAATCCAATATCGAATTTGTATACAGACAATCATCAATATCCATGTCCCAAAAATTTATTCTTTTTAAATTCCGGGCTCCCGCAGGTACCAGCATCAATGATGATTTTCCATCGACCTGATGAGGGTTTTCGTATTCATATCTGTTATCAAGTGTTGTATCCAGATAATACAAATAAGGATAAACAAACCCGAAATATTCCCCGTCCGTTACAGCACGATTAAAACTTAACAACTTTAATCCGTTCGTTTGGTTTGTAATGGCCTGCTGAAACTCAACAGCATGTAACGGTGTTTCATCCAACACCGGCATTACGTTAAATTGACCGTCAATAAAAATCCATTTTTGGAGGTCAGGCAAATAAACTTCCGTTGCAACATGTCCGGGAGGATACTTGCTTTTTTTAGCATCTTTGGTTTTTAAATAAACAGTCCTGGCTTTAAAGCCTGAAGCATTTAATTGGTCGCGAAGTACAATGGCATAAGCAAAGCAGGGAAATTCTCCACCCTCTTCTGCTTCTTTCAAAATTGAAATGGCGTCATCCTGCTTTGGTGAATTTCTTCCATTGTGCTTCCATCTGCTATTTGTCCAGTTTAATATCTTCAAGACCTTGTCCGTATCAGAATCATTGTCCTTCAACACATCATCCAGGGGATATTTTTCCTTAAGTGACTGCAAATAAGGACTTGGCCCCACCTGATACCGTATTTGAATATCCGGGTTTCTATCGGAAATGCTATACGCAATATTGTTTGATTCAAAGTAGGTATCACCAAAATGCAGGGTAGTTTTGCACGAAGTAAAAATTGCTAAAACCGTAATCAGGATAATAATTTGAATATTCATTTTTTTGCCTGTTGATGATCTATAGACCCCGGAGATGAGCAGTGGTAGCTTATATCCGTGTATTCTTGTTTATTTGTCTGTTGTTTTTTCCTTCCCATTGAATAGACTTATGAAACTCCATCGGTTTTTTTGATCTAAAACGGTTCGATTTTATTTAGTTGCATCGATCCATTTTCGGACAACATCTGTCAATTCCGATTTACCGTCTTCAATTTCTGCCATATTTTTAAATGACATTACTGCTCTGTCGTTTTCCTTCCAAATTAATTTTTTGGTTTTAACCTCAATCAGCCTCTTCTCCGGTTGCGCGAGCTTTTTTGCCCCCCTGTGAAAAATCAACTGGACCTGTTTTGGCGGATGGATACGCATGGTTATCCTGTCCTGATCACCGAAAGTGTAATTCGGACCATTCCATTTGATGTTTTCAGCCAATCCGGCATTCGACTCCAGTATCAAACGCCTTAAAGCATCGATCTCTAACCTTAAAGGAAGTTTTAAGTCAGATAAAAACGCTGTTACCTCAATGCTCAACCTGTTCATTGATTTCTTTTATGCTAATCCGCTATGATACCACTAAACAAAATTTCCCGCTCATCCCGCTGATTTGTGCAGAAATGCAGCATAAATATCACTGTTTGCTGTGATATCAGCGAGAAAAATATTTTGAAAGGCTCTATCTGGTACATAAACGGAAAATCAAATTTTCTTTTAAACAAAAGTATCATTTCTTTTAATTTGACCGGACTCTTTCAGAATATTAACCGTTTCCGGTCGATCTTTTTTTCTATGGCTTCCCATTCGCAAATTTGGTCTTTCGAATTTCTCTTTAGATGCAAACATGGGCATAGGCATTTTCAGTGATGAAGCGTTTTCTGAGTTTACTGCGACAGTTTTTCTTTCACAAGGGGGCCACAATTTGGTTTAATATTCACCTGGTAAAATTAGAAGGGCTTACGTGATGATCCTCTGTAAAAAAAGCAAGGTATTTTGAAGGACTATTGCATTAAAAAAAGCTACCCATGCCTGATTAAATGTTCATTTGTAAACTAAACATACCCCAACTGCTCCGCAACAACTTTCCGGTCAAAAATCTGCGTATGACCACAAATTAAATTGTCTTTAAAATGATAAATCGTTACGCCATTGGTTTTGATTTTTTTATTGGCAGGAGGGTAATCCTGAATTGAGCCCGAATTTGTACCAGTTAAAATCCAGGTGATGGCGACATGGTTTGTTTCTTCAATGGCTGAAGTTATCTCAAAATGCATATCCGGAAAGGAATCAAATGAATACTTCAACCTGTTTTTGAATTCCAGATGAGACAGGGTTTTGTTTTCCCAGGGATCGCCAGCATCAAGATGGATGATGTACTTTTCATGTACATAGGTTTTGATCTTATCATTAAATTTCCTGTTCCATATTTCATCTATAAACTCTCTTATTAAAGCCTCCTTATTCATTGTCAGT
>JAGQVF010000104.1:0-8551 GCA_020438135.1 Bacteroidales bacterium
ACCCACATTGAGGATCTGCGTTTATTGTTATGAACACCAGTGATGTATTCGTTGTTAATGTTAGATACACATCAACAACGAATTCCATGGACACTAAACAGAAAGCGCGACGTCAGTTTCTCAAAAATATTTCCCTTGCATCTTTATCGTTCGGATTAATTCCTGCAGTTGTAAAAGGTAGTGACGGGATCATGTCCGGTGAAACCACTGCTGAAAATTGTTTCGTTTCCACGCAGGATTATTACGGTGAAGGCCCTTTTTACACCCCCAATCCTCCCTTTCTTGCAGATGGAATGTTGGCAGGGTCCAACGAACCGGGTACCCGGCTGATCATCACCGGTCAGGTGCGGAACCTTGATTGCAGCGAGGTGATCCCTGAAACCAGGATCGACCTATGGCAGGCCGACGATGCGGGAGCTTATGATAACAATGGTTTCAACCTTAGGGGATATGTGTTGTCGAACAGCCAGGGTTTTTATATGTTCGAAACGGTATTGCCCGGCCATTATCCCAACGGGGGCAGTTACCGGCCATCTCATATACATGTGAAAATTACTCCTCCCGGATTCGAAACGCTCACTACGCAGCTCTATTTCGAGGGTGACGAATACATCCCGACTGATCCGGCAGCTTCTATCACCAGTGGCCCATATGATGCAACCCATCGCATCATTCCATTAACCATGAACAACCTGGGTCAGTACGAAGGAACCTGGGATATCGTGGTGGATGGGGATGGAGTATCCACCGGCATGAATGATCTGCATACCGAAAAAGGAATGATCTATTCAGCCGGGCCGAACCCGTTTACCGATAAACTGGAGATCAATTACGGCGTTTTCAGGGATGCCAAAGTTGGTTTATTTGTATATGATATACATGGCAGATTGGTGGCAAATCTGGAGGAAAAATTCCTGGCATCTGAAAAATATCTGGCAGAATGGAAACCTGATTCGGGGATTGACAAGGGCTATTATTTTATCGCCCTAAAGATCAACGATTTGCAAGTGCACTATCTGAAGGTTCTCAAAGTCGGTTAAACTGTCAGTCCTTTTTTCGAAGACTGTGAATTGCCCATCTTACCATTTCATCGAACGTGCGAAAATCAATTTCATGTCCCAGCCAATGGCAAATGATCATTCGCTGATCAAGATCTTTTCTCTCTTTTTCCTGAAAAACCTTTATTGTATAATTGGGGTTGATCGACTCGTCGTGATGGCCCAACACGATGAACCTCTGTTTGTTGGCCGGTTTTTCAATAACCGGAATTTTTGAATAAAATACATCCGTGTAGGTCATGGCCGGATTAAACAGCAGACATGGAATACCGATATCTTCAGCAATCACATTTCCGATGTATCCACCCAACGAACTCCCGATAATAAACTCAATATTTTTACGAATAGCCGTATCTTTTAAGGTTTCGTAAACACCCAGTTTTTGTCGGTAATCTATGTGAAGCGAAGTAGGATCGAGCCCTGCTTCTTTCATGATGTTTGTTTTTTGGGGAACCGGATAACTGTCGAGTCCGTGAATGTATAAAGTTCTCATTTTTGATCAATTTTTGGCAAATCTAAGAAAAGTTTCAGTTTTATTAGCGTTAAAACGATTTTGCCGGGAATTCAGATTTCTTATTTTTGACCATTAATTTCAGGTACATGAGGTTCATATTTTTGGCAATTTGTCTTTGGTTTGTTTTAATTCACGGTTTTTCCCAGGAGATCGATCTCGACAGCCTTGAGCAACAGGCAAATACTCTTTCGGGTGAAGATAAGGTAAAAGTACTGAGCGAACTTTGCTGGCATTACGGGCCGGTTGATATCAATAAATCAGAAATGTACGGAAGAGAAGCCCTGCATCTTGCTCTTAGTCTTGGGGATTCATTGCTAATTGCTTATGTTTACAACGATCTGGGTACCGTTTATTACAGAAAGTCAGAGTATGATTCAGCCATTGTTTTATACAAAATTTCAGCACGAATAAGGGACAAAGCCGGTAAGCCTGACCTGGTTGCCGCCTCCAACAGTAAGATTGGAGCTGCATACCAGGAGTTGGGGAAGTTTCATCTTTCGGCGGAGTACCAGATCAAAGCATTAAAATATTTCGAAGAAAGCGGCGACAGCATCCGTATGTCGCAGTGTTACAACAACCTGGCAAGGGTTTATTACGATAATCATGAATACTATAAATCGATTGAATACAATAATAGAGCCCTTGATATTTTCAGGGAATATAATTATACCTACGGAATAGCCACAGTTTCAGGCAGCCTGGCACTTTGCTACGAAATGTTGGGCGATCTTGAAAGGGCCATCAGCGAAATGGAAAAGGCGCTTTCGCTTTTCAGACAGATCAACGATAAAAGCAACATTGCAACAGCCCTGCTCAACCTGGGCCATTTGAACCGGCAATTGAAAAATAATGATAAAGGAATTGCCTACTATACCGAATCTCTTCAATACAGCAAAGAAGCGGACGATATGCATACCTATGGTGTTACCATTTCGAATATTGCAAATATGCTAACCGAGAAGGGCAATTATCAAAAAGCGATTAGTTATTACAATGAGGCGTTGGATATAGCCAGGGAATCGGGAATTAAAACATTGATGCATCAGGCTTTCAGGGGATTGTCTGAATTGTACGAAAAACAGGGTAAATTCGATAAAGCACTGGAGTTTAAACAGGAGCAATACAACATCCGCGATTCGATCTATAACATAGAAAAATACGAACAAATTTCGGATTTACAAGCCAGGTATGAAACCGAAAAAAAGGAGCAGGCGATCAAGCTACTCACTGCTGAAAACCAAATCAGTTCGATGCAGATCAAAAGGCAGCGAAATTATATTTTGGTTGCGATTGTAGGTTTTATTCTTCTTTCGTTGATCGGGATTTTGTGGTATAACCGAAAACGGCTCCAACAGCAGGCTGCCATGGAAACTGAAAAGAATCGTTACCGGAAACAATTGCTGAACGCCACAGTTGAGGCAACTGAAATTGAACGCAAACGGATCGCCCGGGAATTACACGATGGCATCGCTCAGCAACTCACCGGCCTGAAAATGGCATGGCAGCTGATTGCCGGTGAAAAATCCAGAGATGAATCTGATACAAAGTTGCTCGAAATCACAAAAACCCTGGATCATACGGCAGATGAGGTCAGGAACCTGTCGCACCAGATGATGCCACGGGTATTGGCTGAAGCGGGCCTGGTGCCGGCTCTTGAAGATGTCCTCGAAAAGGCATTAAAATATTCATCCGTTTCATGGGAATTCGATCATTTTTCGATGGATGATCGTTATGGTGAAAAAACCGAACTGGCCATTTTCAGGATCTGCCAGGAACTCATAAATAATAGTTTGAAACACAGTGGCGGGAATAAACTTTCGGTGCAATTATTCAAAAACAAAAATACCATTGTGCTGATGGTTGAGGATAATGGAAAAGGATTTAATCCGGAATTGAAAAAAAATGGTATCGGCATGATGAACATTGCAAGCCGCGTTGATACAGTTAATGGCGAAATCAGTTTCGACAATTCACCGGAAGGGGGTACATTGGTCACGCTGAGAGTTCCGCTGGAGCAGGTGGCTTCAACACAATCAGAAATGCTTTAAATTTTTTAGGAAAATGTTTGCTTTAAAGAAAAAATAAGCTACTTTTGCACTCCCAAAAAATAAAATAATATGAAACGGACTTTTCAACCATCGAGAAGAAAACGAACTAATAAGCACGGATTCAGGGCACGGATGGCTTCAAAAAACGGCAGGAAAGTGTTGAATGCCCGCAGAGCCAAAGGCAGGAAAAAACTGACGGTTTCTGACGAGAAGCTCGATAAAAGGTAAATTCCGGATTAAGATATTTTTCTGTGAAGGAGATAGTTTTCAATTATCTCCTTTTTGTTTTCCCATCCCTTATCAAATTTGTCATACTTTTGCGCTCACATCGGGTGTTTTTGCCCATTTAATTTATAAGATTTCATGCAGCTTCTCAGAACAATTCTGATCATTATTCTTGTGTATTATGCTGTCCGGTTGTTTTTCCGGTATGTAGTGCCGATTCTGGCCCGCTATTTTATAAGGAAAACGGTTGAAAACCAACAAAATGAACGGCAAAAGCGACACAGAGAAGGAGACATGCATATTCGCTATAAACCTGATAAAAAGGACATCCCGGATGATCTGGGAGAGTTCGTCGATTATGAAGAGATAAAAGACCCCGATCCCGAAAAAAAAGAAAAGAAAAAAGATAACACATGAAAAGTTTTCCGTTGAAACAGGCCTTGCCATACATTGCCGGCATCATTATTTTTGTGCTTATTTCTGTGATCTATATGAGTCCCCTGCTCGAAGGGAAAAAACTCAGGCAGGACGACATCATGCGTCACAAAGGGATGTCGAAAGAGATTACCGACTTCCGCGATAAAACCGGTGATGAAGCACTGTGGACCAACTCAATGTTTGGAGGTATGCCTGCCTACCAGATTTCGGTGAAATACAAAGCCAACCTGGTCCGGTACGTCGATCAGCTATTCCGTCTTGGTTTGCCCATTCCTGCCGACCTGATTTTTTTATACATGGCCGGCTTTTTCCTTTTGCTGATCGTGCTTCGGGTTAATCCCTGGCTGGCAATTGTAGGTGCTATTGCATATGGTTTTTCGTCATACTATTTTATCATCCTTGAGGCGGGACATAACTCAAAAGCCCACGCCATCGGTTATATGGCACCGGTTATTGCAGGTATCATTCTCACGTATCGCGGAAAATATATAGCCGGAGGAATCCTGACCCTGTTGTTTATGGCCCTGGAGATCAGGGCGGGACATCCACAGATCACCTATTACCTGATGCTGTTATTGCTCGTTTTTGGAATTACCGAATTTGTAAAAGATATCCGCAATAAAAACCTCAAGCATTTTGCGAAAGCTTCTGTGATTGTAATCATTGCGGCGATGTTTGGTGCACTGACCCACATCACCAACCTTTGGGCCACCTATGAATACGGAAAATACACGATCAGGGGCAAAACCGAATTAAGCTCAGAGCAAGAAAACCGTACTTCCGGTTTGGATAAAGATTATGCAACCCAGTGGAGCTATGGCGTTTCGGAGACTTTTACACTGGCCATTCCCAATTTCAAAGGGGGTGCTTCGGGCGTGATCGGTGATAATGAAAACGCCCTGGATAAAGTGGATAACCGGTTTAAAGAATACGTTGCCGGCTCAAATCAGTACTGGGGTAATCAACCTTTCACTTCAGGACCGGTATATGCCGGGGCGATTGTGTTTTTCCTGTTTATCCTGGGATTGATCGTGATAAAGGGTGACATGAAATGGTGGTTGCTGGCCGGAACCCTGCTTTCTATCATGCTTTCATGGGGTAAGAATTTTATGCCTCTTACCGATTTTTTCCTTGAATATTTCCCGATGTACAACAAATTCAGGGCTGTATCGATGACCCTGGTGATTGCGGAGCTTACCCTGCCCTTGCTTGCCATGTTGGCGCTGAACAAAATGATCACCGAACCGGATATTTTTAAACGAAAAGTCAACCTGTTCAATTTCCGGGTAAACGCATTTTATCTTTCGCTGGGCTTCACCCTTGGATTAATGTTGATATTCCTGCTTTTCCCGAAAGCGTTATTTGATTTCCTGAGTGATCAGGAGGTACAGTCGATCGCACAGCAGAAAAAGTCGAATCCTGAATACGGAAACCAGATCGATGTTTTCTACAGCAACCTGGAGGCGGCCCGGTTGGCTATTTTTAAAGCCGATACAATACGGTCGTTGCTGTTTATCCTTGTTGCGGGTGCCGCTTTGTGGGCATTTTCTGCGAAGAAGATCAACAAAAGTGTTTTGATCGTGATCGTTGGCGCGCTTATCCTCGTGGATATGTGGACGGTTAACAAAAGATACCTTGACAACGATGATTTCGTTCGAAGCTCAAGAATGGAGAAACCTTTTCCGAAAACGGCTGCTGATGAAGCGATACTGAAAGATAATGATCCCAATTTCAGGGTACTTAATCTTACCGTAGATCCATTTGCTGATGCCAGCACTTCTTATTATCACAAATCTATAGGAGGATACCATGGAGCGAAACTTCGTCGTTACCAGGAATTGTACGATCACCAGATCAAAGGTAAGTTCAACCGGGATGTGCTGAACATGCTCAATACAAAATATATTATTCAGCCCGGAGAGGATAACAAACCAATGGTGGTACCCAATCCGGCAGCACTTGGGAATGCCTGGTTTGTGAATGATATTGAATGGGTTGAAAATGCCGATCAGGAGCTGGCAGCACTGGATGATTTTGATCCTGAGAAAACAGCCGTTATCGACAATCGGTTCGAAGATAAGCTGGAAGGATTTCAGCCTCAATCAGATTCAATGGCTCAGATCAAGCTCATCACTTACGAGCCCAATCACTTGCAATACCAGAGTAACACCAAAAAAGACCAGTTTGCCGTATTCTCCGAAATATATTATCCCAAAGGTTGGAATGCTTACGTAGATGGTGAAAAAGTTCCGCATGTGAGGGTAAACTTCGTTTTGCGCGGGATGGTAATCCCAGCCGGCAAACACCTCGTTGAATTTAAATTTGAACCGAAAGTTTTCAGTGTCGGCGAAAAGGTTTCTTTTGCCACGTCACTGTTGCTGATTTTGGTTGTTGTTGGGTATGGGGTAATGTGGATACGAAAGTATTTCGTTCAACAGGGATGAAAAAAGTCCTGATCATAACGTATTACTGGCCACCCAGCGGAGGAGCCGGTGTGCAGCGTTGGCTTAAATTTGCCAAATACCTGAGGGAATTTGGCTGGGAACCGGTAATTTACACTCCTGAAAATCCGGAAGCTCCGGCCATTGATCATAGTTTATTGAAGGACATTCCAAAGGGCATTGAAGTTATAAAAACGCCTATCAAAGAACCGTATACGATCTATAAAAGGTTTGTCGGAAAAAAGAAAGACGACTCCATTAAAGCTGGTTTTTTATCCGAAAAGAAAAATCCCGGACTGGCAGAAAAAATATCAGTTTGGATCAGGGGGAATCTATTTATTCCTGATGCCAGGAAATTCTGGATCAAGCCGTCCATTCGTTTTCTGAAAAACTACCTTTCCGAAAACCCGGTTGATGCAATGGTATCT
Organism: Bacteroidales bacterium; assembly: GCA_020438135.1. Classification (GTDB taxonomy): domain Bacteria; phylum Bacteroidota; class Bacteroidia; order Bacteroidales; family JAADJA01; genus JAADJA01. The sequence goes on from JAGQVF010000104.1 coordinate 7,153, forward strand.
ACCGGACCTCCGCACAGTATGCACATGATCGCGCTAGGCGTAAAAAAAGCACTCGGAATTCCATGGCTGGCAGATTTTCGCGATCCTTGGACCAACATCGATTTTTATGATAAGCTGATGCTGACGAAAAGAGCAGACCGGAAACATAGAGCTTTGGAAAAGATGGTAATTAGAACATCAGAGATTTCTGTTGCGGTCAATCGTCGAATGGGAAGTGAATTAAAGGAGCTTGGAGCTCAAAATGTGGAAGTTATTTATAACGGATTTGACCCTGATGATTTTAAGGGTGTTGAGCATATCAGTACCGGTAAATTTGAAATTTTGCATTTTGGTTCAATCAATAGTGATCGAAATCCCGTAACATTTTGGAAAGTGCTAAGGCAATTCATCAATGAAAATCCAGAAGTCTCCGGGTCTTTAAATGTTACATTGATTGGATTTGTTGATCATTCTGTATCTTCTGAGATTAGTAAAAATGATCTGGAAAAATTTGTTCATATTTTGCCATATCAATCTCATAACGATATCATACTCAAAGCTTCAGGTGCATCGATTTTTTTATTGCCGCTTAACAATACCCCCAATGCTAAAGGTATAACTTCTGGTAAACTATTTGAATATCTGGCGTTAAACCGACCCGTCTATTGCATAGGCCCGGAAAATGGAGATGCCGCTTCAATCATTAGGGAATGCAATGCAGGAATTTCTATAGATTTTTATGATAAGGAGAAGATGAAAACTTACCTTAAAGAATTTTATAGTTTGTTCAGAGAGCAAAAGCTGGATAACAATATTGATTTGAGTAAGACAGCTAAATATTCCAGAATACACTTAACCAGGCAACTTGCGGAGAATCTGGATAAAATTGTGTTGAGAAACTATTAGTCATTTAGAACGCGGTTAACAAACTCCGAGATTTTATATTCCCCGTTAAACAACTCATACAATTCGCCAATGATGGGAAGGTTGCAATGAATTGAATTACTTTTCGAGATCTCATCACAAAACACATTCACGGCAATCTTACCTTCCAGCACTACTTTATCCGAAATGTTATCCGTAAAAAATCCTTTGCCGATCAACAAACCCAGTGTACGGTTCCGGCTGAGGTCATTCAGGGCTGTCAAAGTGAAATCACCGTATCCGCAATAATTAAACATCGTCTCAGCTTGACCACCATAGCGGATCAGGATCTGTTTCATTTCGTTAAATGCCTTGGTTAAAAACAAAAACCGGAGATTGGGTGAATTGTAATGTGCATCCACAATGCCCATAGCAATGGCATAAATGTTTTTCAAAATACTGAGTATCTCAACACCCTTCACATCGGGAGAATAATCAATGTGAACCGGTGTATCGCTGAACATTTCCTTAAACAGCTCAAAATGATCCGGATCAG
>JAGQVF010000104.1:8654-9254 GCA_020438135.1 Bacteroidales bacterium
ATGGTGTTTTGCTCGCGGCTGAACCCTTTGGCCATATTCAGCAAAATTGCCGAATCTGAAAAATAAGGTTTATGTTCTACCACATAATCCACGGTAACCGGAGACGGAATGGCCAGGAAAATAATATCTGCATCATTCAGGATTTGCGGGTCGGTGCTCGCTTTTAAATATTTGGCAAGTTTGGTATTTGGGAAATATTTGTAGTTATATCTCTTGTTGTTGATCGACTTTACAACTTCTTCCTCAATCGAATAAAGATAAACTTCCTTTTCTCTTTTTCGGGCTATAACATTTCCGAGGGCTGTGCCGATTGATCCGGCCCCTACTATAACAATGTTTGCAGTATTACTCATCCAAAATATGATAGATTATTGTTGATACAAAACTATCGATTATTTTAGACATTCAGGAAAGTTAAGAATTAGTAGTTTTAATTGCAAGTTTATTTTATGGAAGCGCTTTTAACACATCTAACAGAATATCCCAGCACGGGATACGTCGCGTTTTTATATACCCCAGAATGGTTATTGTCAACAGTCCGGTAGAATATGTAACCCGGATTTTCGATGGATGATGTCCAGAAGAAGGCCTTGGTATCTA
>JAGQVF010000105.1 GCA_020438135.1 Bacteroidales bacterium
GGCGGGAGTTGATCGGCATCAAAGTGCAGGAGATAATTGTGTTTTGAACCGTTGAGTTCTTCTCCATCAGCATCAAAGGTGGTTTCAGGGTAAAAGGCTTCTTCCAGATCATTTCCCCACAGCCCGAAATAAGCCGCTGCCGCCCTGGTTAAATATTTGCCCTGCATGGCTTCACGGGTGCCAAATGCATTGGCGATCAATTGCCAGCCATTTTTACGCACACCCAGTTCCATCGAAGCTGCTTTTATCTTTTCCATACCCGATTCTATCCCTTCGTTGATCGCCGTAATTATTTCGGGATCATATTCGTCGGGGTTGAAAGGTTTACCCGGCTCGATACCAATTTTGGCATACTTTTCAAACAGCTCCTTTTCCGACGGGTGTATCTTCGCCATTGCCATCAATGCATTGAAATAGCCAATGAAATTTTCATCTTTTACTTTGGCAGGATTGTAAGGAGGCAGGTTAAGCAAGGGCGAAGCGGCAATTTGATTATCCTGTCCGAGATACTCCCCAAGCGACATCACCTTGTAGCCCTCCATAACTTCCTGTGCTTTTTTAATATCGGCAGGACCAAAAACCTGCGTTCTGCCAAGCGCCAAAAGATAATTCCCTTCCGAATGGATCACCTTACTGATCCCTTCAGGCGTTTCACCATTCCAGTTTGGCCCGACAAACATATAAGCACCTGCATCAAATCCTGTTTTGCGCGTGCCGATATAATCGATGTTGTGGGTGTACATATCAATGATCTGGAATGAATAATATCTTTCATCCGTGATTTCCGGCACCTCCATAATTTGCGGTTGGTTCGACAAATCGAACCACACACCCGAGTAAAAGGTATCGTTGTTGGGCCTCACAATGATGGTGTCCTCCGGGCCATTCAATTTGGGATTATTAAATAAAACATTGAATGGTGCTGTATATGCACCCGATTCGGAATACATGGCCATGGCAAACATCATTTTATAATGTTCAAGCATGGGATAGGCATAAATGTATGCTTCTTCGGCGATCTGTTTCGCTTCTTGCGGAGTTAAATTTTGTTTTGTACTGTTACAGGAAATTGCCCCAAACATCATAACACCGAGTAAAAAGTAAGCAAGCAAATTTTTCATTTTTGAAATTTTATATCGTTATTATTTATTCAATACTTCTACCATTGGTTGCCCTGATGCGGCCGATGGAATTTTGATCTTCAGGTAATTGGATAAAGTCAATGCAATATCAACGGTTTCCACATTCCGATAAACAGTTTGATGTGTTAAGCCATTTCCTGCAAAGATGATGGGAACATACGTGTCGTATTTCCAGGGTGAGCCATGTGTGCTTGCTACCACCAACCCATCGAAGTCATTGATGTACCAATATGGTTCGGTTACGATGTATATTTCGCCCGATCTTTTCGGATTGTAATTCCTTAATACCGACCTGTTCAGCTCAGTATCTGCAAGTTTCCCTTCCAGTAAATCAATGGATGGAATGGCAAAAGCAATGCCTTCCTGGTTCTGTAATTCATGCGCCAGTGTTCGTGAAACTTCATCGATATCCAGATTATTCTTTTCAATAATGTCACGGTTTAAATACACGTAAGGATGGAAATAGCCGGAAACAATTTTTTCACTTAGGTTAAATCTCTTTTTAAACACCTCACTAATGGCTGAGGTATCAACCGAATTTATATCAAAGTAGCCAGCATCAATTCCAAACTTTTTCAGGCGGTCGGGTACATCAGGTGCCCCATGATCGGCTGAAAAAACAATGAGTACGTTCTCCAGACCAATTTTTTCATCCACAAAACTGATCAAATTAGCCAGTGTTCTGTCCAGCTTTATCAGGTTATCCTCGCTCTCCAGACTTGCCGGGCCAAAAGTGTGTCCAATGTAATCTGTTGATGAAAAGCTGACCGATAGATAATCGGTAATATCATCTTTACCCAATTGTTCAGCAAAGATTAGTTCTTTTGCAAAATCCAATGTCAGTTCATCTCCTACCGGACTCAGCGTTAAAAATGTTGTGAAATATCCATTGTCCGTATCTCCAAAAGGATGCGGGAATACTACTCCATACCCGGGAAGGTTTGTTTCATAAGGCATGTCATCTTCTTCTCCATGGATATAGGTTGAAATGTCGTATGTTAAATCCCAGCTTTTGTTGGCATAGGCTAAATACTTTTCTTCCTCATTCCATTTATTCACCCATTCAGGGTATTCATCGTAATAGTAAGTGCTGCTTATAAACCCGCCTGTAGCTTTACTAAACCAGAATGCTTTTCCGGCATGCCCTGCCATAGGAATTGCACCACGATCTTTTACCGAAACACCAAATACTTTGGACTTTCCATTGGTAAACATCATTAATTCATCAGAAAATGTGGTTGAAATTATTGCTGAAGGTGATCTTCCATCGGTTAAAGCAGCCGCCTGGGTTGGATCAACCTCAATCTTTTTGTCTACACCCATACCTGAACCTATCAAAGAATAATGGTAATCTTCCACATTATAAACGGTACTTTTCAGTTCCTTATCGTACCATAGATTACTGATCATGCCATGCTCAGAAGGATCAGCACCCGTTGCCAAAGTGGTATGCCCGACAACCGTTTCGGTATTGGCATGGCGATGATGGGCATTTTCGTAAACAACTCCCTGTTTGTAAAAATATTTAAATCCTCCTTCGGGTAGGCGGTCATAAACGGTTCTTGGCAAATCGCCTCTCAATTGATCCACTGTTATTTGCAAAATCAATTTGGGATTTGAATCGGTTTGAGAAAAAGTGTATGGTGAGCCAATAAAAAACAAGACGATCAGAAGCAGTATTGATTTTTTCATTTGTCCGTTTTTCATTAGTTGTTTTTTACCATTTGCGGTCTTACCCACTCTCC
>JAGQVF010000106.1 GCA_020438135.1 Bacteroidales bacterium
GTTTCGGGTGGGATGCATTTGTAGATAATAATTTCAATCTGCGATCAACCAAAAAATAAACATGATCCCGGCTTAACTAAATTCATTGTTTCGAACATACGAAACGGAACCTTTTGTTTTTGAACCTGATTATGACCCTTGACGGATTAATCATTTTATTTCGTTCCATAATCGGTTTCTTTTAATTTTGGCCGGCATTTTGCGCTGGTGAATAACCGTTAAGAAGCAATCGTACCATACCCGTTATGGTCCCTGCAAATTACCGGACTATCCGGCAAAAAAAATATAACATATTTTGAAAACAGATGATTATCAGGATATGAATTCCGGGGGAAATCCTCCAACCTTGAGCCGTAAGGAAAAACTCAGACGAATTTACAGGGCAATCTATTTCATTCTCGCACTGGCCGGGATATTGGGATTGATTTACGATACCGGGATCAACAGATCATACAGGGTAATTGAATTCCTTTACTGGGTGTTTCACCTGTCGCTGGTCACGGGAATTGTTTTTATCATCCTCATCTACCTGTCACGAAAAACCCGTCCCAAGCGTAAAGTATGGGCTGTTGATGCATTTTTGCTGCTCTTTTTTTCCTTTCTTATAATAGACCTGCTGGGGCTATCGGATGTTGAGTTCTTTAGTATACGGATCTGGCTCAACACCGCCCTGGTGATCAATTTTATCAGGTCGCTGGCTGCCATACGACTCGATCTCAAAGGTAGATACTTAAATCCTGCAAGGCTGTTTATCCTGAGCTTTTTGATTATCATTTTTCTGGGTACTGTTTTGTTGATGCTGCCAAATGCTACCTATCACGGCATTTCATTCCTGGATGCCTTGTTTACCTCCACCAGTTCGGTGTGTGTTACGGGACTAATTGTGGTTGATACCGGGGAATATTTTACCCGTTTTGGGCAAACCATCATGCTGGTTCTCATCCAGGCAGGCGGAATTGGCATCATGACATTCACAAGTTATTTCGGGTTTTTCTTTAAAGGTGGCTCATCCTATCAAAACAGGCTGATGATGCAGGACATGAATAACGATGAAAAAACAGCAGAGGTTTTCAACACACTCAAAAAAATCATTCTGGTTACTTTTGTCATCGAAGGGGTGGGTGCTGCACTGATATATACCAGTATTTTATCCAATCCCTCTGCTACCACAGGGGGCAATGTATTCTTTTCCATTTTCCATTCTGTTTCAGGATTTTGCAACGCCGGTTTTTCAACCCTTACGCAAAGCCTTTATGATCCGGCTTTCAGGTATAATTATCCACTGCACCTTATTTTGGCCTTTTTATTTATTATCGGTGGTTTGGGATTTCCGATCGTTTTTAATACACTGACCTATCTCCGGTACCTGTTTATCGACAGGTTGCTCAGGAGAACATCGAATTATCAGCCATGGCTCATCGGGATCAATACCCGATTAGTTGTGATCACAACCTTTATTTTGCTGGGTTCGAGTACGCTCCTGTTTTTTTCGTTTGAATACAACAACACCCTGGCAGAGCATGGTTTTATCGGTAAAATCGTTACGGCATTTTTCAGTGCTGCAACACCTCGTACTGCCGGATTCAACATGGTGGATATGAGCGCCCTTCATTTTCCCACCACCATGCTTATCTTATTGCTTATGTGGATTGGTGCTTCACCGGCCTCCACCGGTGGTGGTGTCAAAACCAGCACTTTTGCCATTGCCGTTCTTAATTTTGTAAGTATCGCCAAAGGAAAAGACCGGATTGAAGTTTTTAAGCGTGAAATTTCTTCCATGTCGATCCGCAGAGCCTTTGCCATCATCAGTCTGTCTATTTTAGTAATCGGTACTTCGGTGATGCTGCTGGTTTATTTTGACGGAAATAAAGGACTTCTTCCACTGGCCTTTGAAAGTTTTTCAGCCTTCAGCACGGTCGGACTCAGCCTTGGGATCACCGAATCACTGAGTAGTGCCGGAAAGGTGGTGATCATATTTACAATGTTTATCGGTCGTGTAAGCATGTTAACGATTTTGGTTGCTTTTATGCGCCGGCTGATAAACCTGAAATATAAATACCCAACAGAAGAAATTTTAATAAACTGACATAACAATGAAATTTATAATTATCGGACTCGGAAACTTCGGTTCATCGCTGGCGCAAAAGTTGACCAGCCTTGGACATGAGGTCATTGGAGTGGATAGCAAAATGGTGAAAGTAGAATCATTAAAAGAAAAAATTACCCACACCATTTGCCTCGATTCAACCGATCCGCAGGCCGTGAAACATTTACCGCTTCAGGACACAGATGTCGTTATGGTGAGTATAGGGGAAGATGAAGGAGCCAGCTTGCTGACCACCGCATTGATGAAACAGATGAAAGTAAAACGGCTGATCAGCCGGGCAGTTTCTCCACTGCATGAAATGATCCTCGATGCCATGCAGATTGACGAAATCGTGCATCCCGAGGAGGAAACGGCAGAGCGATGGGCCAAAAAATTTAACATCAGCGGAATCGTGGATTCGTTTGAACTGACCGGCGATCACAACATTATCGAAGCAGAAGTTCCTTCGCATTTTGTAGGCAAAACCCTTGGAGAGATCGGGGTGAGAAGAAATTACAATGTGATCGTTTTAACCACCATCAAAACCACTACCACCAAAACATTATTGGGAATCACCAAAACTACCAGGCATGTGCAGGAAGTCGCAAATTCGGCCACTACACTAAAAGAAAACGACATTCTGGTATTATACGGCCATATGAAGGATATCAAACGTTTTCTTGATGAGGAGTAAGTGAAGGCCGGTAAAATTGAAATCCCGGTCCCATTAAAATTAAAAAACGACCAAAAGAGCTGGTTTTAATACCGGCTCCCTGTTGGTCATTTTGTAAATAAAAGCTTTCTTTACTCTACCGTCACCGTCAATGCCTTTTGTTTGTTAAATCCATCGCGGTTGGTTACCGTAAATGTGAATTTGTGCTCATTTCCCGAAATCGTATCCGACAGGGTAAAATTGTAGTCATATTCAAAATCGGCATCATTCAGATCCTGTGAATAGACTGTGGTGGGAGTTCCACCGTTCACTGCTTCAGAAATATTGAATTTAATCAGCGGGTCCTTCGACTCTTCCGATTCAGCTTCGATACCGATCTTCACAGCCGTTCCGGTGGCGATGGTTTTATTGGTGGCGGTGTATCCGCTTCCCGACTTAAATTCCATCTTCATTTCACCTTCGCCTTCTTCGTCGTCGTCTTTGTCACAAGCCACAAAGATCATCGATAACATACTCAGTAACAATAAATTTTTAATTAGTTTTTTCATTTTTATTTTGTTTTAAATTATTGAATAATTTGATTTTAATATGAATTGAAATGTCGCGACCTATGTTGAACAGTCCGAATGTTTTTAACCTCGACAAATGGTCAAAATAGGCCTCATTCAACAGGTTGTTAGCCGTCACATAAATTTGGTAACCGGTTTTATGATGATGAAGCGTAACACCGGCACCGGCATTGAACAGTTGGTAGGCGGGTGTTTCCTGTTCCAACGGGTTTACAAGATTTTGCGTGAAAACAAATTCATTGTTCATAAATGCGTAACCCGACACCTGTCGATCGAATTCCCGCTCATACCGTACTTCGGGTTTCAATTTTCGGGCAGGCATGTAGGGCAGGTATTCTCCTCCGATAAGTTTACCGACCAACGCTTCGTAAGATGCCGAAATACGAAGCCCCTTAAAAAGAGCCGGTTGATATTTCAGCATAACCTCAGTTCCATAAAGTACAGCATCCTGCTGCCTGTAACG